>JAFATP010000202.1 GCA_019243895.1 Alphaproteobacteria bacterium | reverse complement strand
CCTGCGAGATGCAGTTCCGCAACGGCAGGCAGATGGTGTTCCAGATTCAACTCGGCCATCACAAAAACGCTGTGCCGTTGACCCGGGATTATCTTTATAAAACCGCAGAAATCAAGCAGGCACCGCCGCATATCGCCGCCGTCCGGCGTTACGCCTGAGCCGCATTCTTAGCGCTTGCCGGAGCGTCAGGCGGCCACTAGCTTTCCCTCATGAACGCCAATGGTGACGGAATATCATGACGTTGCTTTCCGTACGCGGGCTTGCCGTGAGCACGTCCGATCGCCTTCTGGTCAAGGATGCCGGGTTTGATATCGCGCCGGGGCAATGGCTGGCGCTGGTCGGCGAATCGGGTTCCGGAAAATCGCTGACGGCGCTCTCCATTCTCGGCTTGCTGCCGGCCGGGCTGCGCGCGCAGGGAAGCGTGACGCTGCAGAGCGAGGAGTTGCTGAATGCGCCGGAGCCGCAGCTGCGCCGCGTCCGCGGCAAGCGCGTCGGCATGATCTTCCAGGAGCCGATGAGCGCGCTGAACCCTTTGCACAGCATCGGACGCCAGATCGGCGAGGCGGTTCTGGTTCATGCGCCCGGCACCTCCCGCGCCGTGTGGCGCGCCCGCGTGCAGGAATTGCTGGGCCAGGTGGGGCTTTTCCACCTGCAATCCCGCACCGATGCCTTCCCCCATCAGCTCTCCGGCGGCGAGCGTCAGCGGGTGATGATCGCCATCGCCATCTCCAACAATCCTCAATTACTGATCGCCGATGAGCCGACCACGGCGGTCGACGTCACCGTGCAGGCCACCATCCTGGAACTGCTGAAAAAGCTGCAGGCAGAGCTTGGCATGGCGCTGCTTTTCATTACCCATGATTTGACGCTGGTGCAAAAGCGCGCCGAGCGCGTGGCGGTGATGCGCGAAGGACAGATCGTGGAAATCGGCACGGTAAAGGAAGTGTTCGGCGCGCCCCGGCACCCCTACACCCGCCACCTGCTGGCAAGCGCGCCGCAGGGCGAGGCGGCGGCGCTTGCAGCGCATTGCCCAAAGCTGGTGGCGTGCGAAGCATTGAAAGTCTATTACCCGATCAAGAGCGGTCTTTTGCGCCGCACCACCGGTTACGTCAAGGCGGTGGACGATGTGTCATTAACGCTCTCCGAGGGAGAAACGCTGGGGCTGGTGGGTGAATCCGGCTCCGGCAAGACCACGCTCGGCTTCGCCCTGCTGCGGTTGACACCGTCGCAGGGCCGCATCATGTTCTTAGGCAAGGACATCACCGCCTTGCAGGGATCGGCGCTGAAAAAGCTGCGCCCGCACATGCAGCCGGTATTCCAGGATCCCTACGGCAGCCTGAACCCGCGCATGAACGTGCAGTCGCTGCTGGAAGAAGGCTTGCGCGTGCATGAGCGGGGGCTTTCTGCGCATCAGCGCATCGCGCGCGTCGAGGCGGCGCTCGCCGAGGTGGGACTGACACCGGACATGCGCGAGCGCTATCCCCACGCCTTCAGCGGCGGCCAGCGCCAGCGCCTGAGCATCGCGCGGGCGCTGATTCTCAAGCCTCGCTTCATCGTACTGGATGAGCCTACCTCCGCGCTGGACCTCTCGGTGCAGGCGCAGCTGCTTGCCCTGCTGAAAGACCTGCAGGCGCGCCACGGCCTCGCCTATCTTTTCATCAGCCACGATTTGCGCGTGGTGCGCGCCATCGCCCACCGCATCGCCGTCCTGAAAGAAGGCAGGCTGGTGGAGCAGAACGCCACGCACGCCCTGCTGAACTCGCCTAAGGAAGCCTATACGCGGCAGCTGATCGCCGCCGCTCTGCTCCGCGATTAATGTGGCACCGTTTTATTAGTCTTCAGCTGACGCCCGGTGACGCAGGCGGAAGACCATGCCGCCGGCCATAATGAGAAACACCGCCGCCATAATATATTACTTGTATAAGGAATGAAGTGATTTTTATCCGGCCACCAGCACCACCGCGCCGGTGGTTTGGCGGGATTCCAGCAGCCGGTGCGCATCGGCCGCTTGCGAAAGCGGCAGGGTGCGGTCGATATGCACGGCGAGTTTGTCCTCGGCCACCATGCCCAGCACTTCTTCAGCCGCCTGGCGATACGTTTCGGCATCCTGCATGTAATCCCACAGCATCGGCCGCGTCAGGAACAACGATCCTTTCTGCGCCAGCACACCGATATCCAGCGGCGCCACCTTGCCGCCGGACTGGCCGAAGCTCACCATCAGCCCCAGCGGCTTCAGCGCATCCAGCGAATCCATGAAAGTGGGCTGCCCCACCGAATCATACACCACGTCCACCCCCTGCCCGCCGGTGATTTCCCGCACCCGCGCCGAAACTTTCTCCTGCGTATAGAGGATCACATGCGCCGCCCCGTGCTGGCGCGCCAGCGCTTCTTTTTTTTCGGTGCTGACGGTGCCGATCACCGTTGCGCCCAGTTGCGCCGCCCATTGCGTCAGCAGCAATCCTACGCCGCCCGATGCGGCGTGAATCAACACGTGGTCGCCGCGTTTCACCGGGAAGCTCTGGCGCAGCAGATAGCGCGCCGTCAGTCCTTTCATCATCACCGCCGCCGCTTGCGCGTCGGATACCTCCCCCGGGATCCGCACCAGCCGGCGCGCCTCGACCATGCACTCTTCAGCATAGGCGCCGGGCATACGCAGCGTATAGGCCACCCGGTCGCCCGGAGTGAACTCGCTCACCCCCTCCCCCGTTTCCTCCACCACCCCCGCCGCTTCCATGCCGAGCCCGTGCGGGTAAAACGGCAGCGGATACAGCCCGGTGCGATGGTAAATATCGATGAAATTGACGCCGATGGCGGTCTGCCGCACCCGCGCCTCGCCGGGCTTGAGGTGGGAGATGGGCGCCTGTTGCCACACCAGGCGCTCCGGCCCGCCGGGAGATTGCAAAAGCACGGCGTAAGGCATAAGGAGAAGATAGAGCAAAGAAAAATCGGATTCAATCGCAATGCATCCCTCCATCAACGATACGATTTTTGCGCCCGCCACCGCTGCCGGGCGCAGCGGGGTGGCGGTGCTGCGCATTTCCGGCACGCAGGCCGCGGCAGCGCTTGCCATGCTGGGCGCCGCCATTCCTCCTCCCCGGATGGCGACGCTGGCGCAGCTTCGCCATCCGGAAACGGCGGATGTCATTGACCAGGCACTGCTGCTTTGGTTTCCGGCCCCTGCCAGCTTTACCGGAGAGGACGTGGCGGAACTGCACGTGCACGGCAGCCAGGCCGTGCTGAAGGCATTGTGCACGCTGCTTGCGAACCTGCCGGGGCTGCGCCTGGCGGAGCCGGGCGAATTCGCCCGGCGCGCCTTTTTGCACGGCAAGATGGATCTGACGGAGGCGGAGGGGCTGGCCGATCTTATCGAGGCGCAGACGGAAGGCCAGCTTTATCAAGCCATCAATCAGATGCAGGGAATCATGCGCAAGCGTTACGAGGCGATGCGCGCCGCCGTCATCCGCGCCCTGGCCCTGCTGGAAGCTTATATCGATTTCCCGGAGGAAGAAATTCCAGCCTCCGTCATTGATTCGATTGACACCGAGATGCACGCTTTGGCGCAAACCATTGATGGAATGCTGGCGGATCACGCGCGCGGGGAACGTATCCGCGAAGGGATTTCGGTTGTCATTTTAGGCGCACCGAACGCCGGCAAGTCCAGCCTGATCAATGCGCTGGCGCAGCGCGAAGTGGCCATCGTCGCCGCCAGTGCCGGCACCACCCGGGATGTGCTGGAGGCGCAGGTGAATATCGGCGGCTATGCGGTTTCTCTTTTGGATACGGCCGGCTTGCGCGACGCGGCGGACGAGGTGGAAAAGGAAGGCATCCGGCGCGCCCGCGCCAAGGCCTTAGCCGCCGATTTGACCTTGATATTATTGGATGGCTCGGCCCTCCCCGCGCGGGACGCCCACAGCCTGGGCATGATTACCGAGCGCAGCGTGGTTATTCTGAGTAAAGCCGATGCGCTAAGGGGGCCCGTGCCTTCGCATATCGGCGGAGTGAAACCCCTTTTGCTTTCCGTGAAAGAGAATACCGGATTAGAGGAGCTGCACACGGCCATCGTCACCTTACTTGACCGCTATTACGATTTCCGAGATCCGCCGATGATCACCCGGCTGCGTCACCGTCGGACGCTCGATGAAACGCATTTTCATCTTTTACGCGCGATGAGTGACTTGCCGTTAGAGCTGAAATGCGAGGAGCTTCGGCTGGCCGCCACGGAAATCGGCAAAATGACTGGAAAAATTGTCACCGATGAGATATTAGACGTGGTCTTTCGCGAGTTCTGCATTGGGAAATAGAATCGTTTCACGTGAAACGTATGGCACCAGCAAATCATTATGATGTCATTGTCATTGGCGGCGGACATGCCGGATGCGAGGCGGCAGCCGCAGCAGCGCGTCTCGGCGCGCGCACGGCATTGATTACGCACCGACGCAACACAATCGGGGAAATGTCTTGCAACCCGGCCATCGGCGGCATCGCCAAAGGCACGCTGGTTCGCGAGATCGATGCTTTGGACGGCGTAATGGGCCGCGCCATCGACCGCGCCGGAATTCACTACCGCATTCTGAACGCCAGTAAGGGCCACGCGGTGCATGGGCCGCGCGCGCAGGCGGATCGCGCGCTTTACCGCCGCGCGGTGCAAGCCATTCTCGCGGAATACACCCATCTCACCGTGACCGAAGCCGAGGCGGCGGATATCCTTTTGTCGGGAGAGTCGAGGCCCCATATAACCGGAATGGTGACAACGGACGGCACCTTGTATCACTGTCATCATTTGGTCATCACCACCGGCACTTTCCTGCGCGGCTTGATGCATATCGGTGAGACGCAAATCCAAGCCGGGCGCGTCGGTGAAAACCCCGCCACGGCGCTGGCCCTCACCGTGCAACGCTTAGGCTTCGCCATGGGGCGGCTTAAAACCGGCACCCCGCCACGGCTGGACGGCAAAACCATCCGCTGGCGGGATTTGACGCCGCAACCGGGCGACCACCCGCCCTCGCCTTTTTCTTATCTCACCGCTGCCGTCACGTTGCCGCAGATTCATTGTTATATTACTCACACCACGTCGGAATCCCACCGCTTGATCCGCGAGAATCTCCATCGCGCCCCGATGTATTCCGGCCAGATCGCCAGCGTCGGCCCGCGCTATTGCCCCTCCATCGAGGATAAGATTGTGCGATTCGCCGCCAAGCCATCGCACCAGATTTTCCTGGAACCGGAAGGGTTGGAGGACGACACGGTGTACCCCAATGGCATTTCCACCTCCCTACCCGCCGAAGTCCAACAGGAATTATTGCGTACCATTCCGGGACTGGAAAACGCCGCCATGCTGCGTCCGGGCTATGCCATTGAATATGATTACGTCGATCCGCGCGAATTATGGCCCACGTTGGAAACCCGCCGTGTCGCAGGGCTTTACCTCGCCGGGCAGATCAACGGCACCACCGGCTATGAAGAGGCAGCCGGACAAGGCCTGGTGGCGGGCATCAACGCTGCGCTG
>JAFATP010000053.1 GCA_019243895.1 Alphaproteobacteria bacterium | reverse complement strand
ATCAGCATGATGCAGATATGCGAGCCTTACGTGCGCCGCCGCGCGCTCAGGCACCTGGAGCGCGGCCGCGTGGTGATTTTCGCCGCCGGCACCGGGAACCCATTTTTCACCACCGACACCGCCGGCGCGCTGCGCGCCGTGGAAATGGGCTGCGACGCGATCCTTAAAGGCACGCAGGTGGACGGAGTCTATTCCGCCGACCCCAAGAAAGACGGCGCGGCGGTGCGGTTCGAGCGCATGTCGTTCCACGATGTGCTGGTCAAAGACCTGAAAGTGATGGATGCTTCCGCCATTTCCCTTGCGCGGGAAAACGGGATTCCTATTATCGTATTCTCCATTCACGCGCAAAACGCCCTCGCCAGCGTATTGCGCGGGGAAGGAAATCATACTGTCATCACCGATCAGCCGTGAGCATGAGTTATGAGCGCCGATATCTCCGAACTTAAACGCCGCATGGAAGGGGCGCT
The DNA here is from genome assembly GCA_019243895.1 of Alphaproteobacteria bacterium. Taxonomy (GTDB): domain Bacteria; phylum Pseudomonadota; class Alphaproteobacteria; order Rickettsiales; family SXRF01; genus JAFATP01. Next base: position 9,112 of record JAFATP010000053.1, on the reverse strand, counting down.
GCAACAGCTCTCCAAGGAATTCAGCGGTCTGCGCACCGGGCGCGCCAGCGCCTCGCTGCTGGAGCACGTGCATGTGGATGCCTATGGCGGCAACGTGCCGCTGAACCAGGTGGGCAACGTGACCGTGCCCGAGCCGCGCATGCTGGCGGTGAAGGTGTATGACAAATCGCTGGTCAATGCCGTAGTGAAAGCCATCACGGCGGCCAATCTCGGCGTCAATCCGGCGGCGGACGGCGACGTGATCCGCGTGCCGATCCCGGACCTCTCCCAGGAGCGCCGCCAGGAGTTGATCAAGGTGGCGCGAAAATATGCGGAAGAAACCCGGGTGGCTATCCGCAATGTGCGCAGAGACGGCAACGACGCGCTGAAAAAATCGGAGAAGGACGGAAAAATCTCCAAGGACGAACTGGGCAAGCGCACAGAGGAAATTCAGAAGCTCACCGACCAGCTGGTGAAAAAAGTGGATGAAGCGCTGGCGTCGAAAGAAAAAGAGATCATGGGATAGCGGCGGACCCCGGCGCGTATCCTCTTTTCAATATAATGGATGCTAACGTGTTACACCCGCTTCCGGCAAATGATTTTCCGCCCCCGGCGCATGTGGCCGTCATCATGGATGGTAATGGCCGCTGGGCCAAGGCGCGCGGCCTGCCGCGCACGGCGGGGCATAAAAAAGGCGCTGACGCGCTGCGCGGCGTGATGCAGGCATGCCGGGATGCCGGCGTGCGCTATCTGACGGTGTATGCTTTTTCCTCCGAAAACTGGAAGCGCCCGGCGGGAGAGGTGCTGGACCTGATGCAGCTGCTCAAGCTGTACATCGACCGCGAAACCGACGCGCTATACGCCAAGGGCGTGCGCCTGCGCTTCATCGGCGACCGCGCGTTGCTGGCGCCGGACGTCCGCTCGATGGTGGAAACTGCCGAAACCCGCACGGCGAAAAACAGCGCCTTCCATCTTACCGTGGGCTTAAGCTACGGCGCCCGGCAGGAGCTGGTGCGCGCGGCCAGACGCTTGGCCGAGGCGGCGCGGCGCGGGGAATGCGCGCCGGAGGCCATCAGCGAAGCTTCTTTCGCCGATGCGCTGGATACGCGCGACCTCCCGGACCCCGACCTGCTGATCCGCACCGGCGGCGAGCAGCGCCTGAGCAATTTTCTTCTCTGGCAATCCGCCTATACCGAGTTATACTTTACGCCGGTGCTCTGGCCGGATTTTACGCCAGCGCATTTCGCCCACGCCTTGGATGAATTCACCCGCCGCGAACGCCGCTATGGAAACGCCTGCTGAATCCCCCACCGCCTCCGGCCAACACGAGGAGGGCTATGCCATCCCGGAATTCATTCGCCGCTGGGACGGCCTGCGCCGCCGCGTGATGTCGGCGGCTATCATGGCAACGCTGGTGCTGTTCGCAGTAATGGCGGGCGGCATCTGGTTCATTGCGCTGATCATCCTCGCCGCCTTGCAGATGATCCGCGAGTGGGACGGCCTGACCGCGCATGAGACCGGCTATGGCTGGAAAGCCGCGGGCATGGTGTATGTGGCCTTGCCGTGCATCACGCTTTTCTGGCTGCGCAGCATGACGGTGCCGGACGTGCCCAACGCGGGCATCAAGCTGGTGCTGTATCCGATCCTGATCGTGATTGCCGCCGACACGGCGGCGTATTTCGCCGGCAGGCGGATCGGCGGGCCGAAGCTCGCACCCGTCATCAGCCCGAACAAGACATGGGCCGGGTTTGCAGGCGGCGTAATCGCGGCGGCGTTGGCAGGCGGCCTCTGCATCAGCTTCTCACCTTATCCGGCCAGTGTCGGCGGGGGCCTGGGCATTGGCATACTGCTGGCCGCCGTGGCGCAAGCGGGCGATTTATTCGAATCCTGGCTCAAGCGCCGCGTCGGCGCGAAGGACAGCGGCATGCTGATCCCCGGCCACGGCGGGTTGCTTGACCGGGTGGACGGGCTGGTTTTCGCGCTGCCGGTGTTCGGCATCATGGTAGCCTTGGCAGCGGCATGACCCAAAGACGCGTGACCATTCTGGGCGCCACCGGCTCCATCGGCCGCAATGCCCTGAAAGTGATGGCGCATGCGCCCGGCCGCTTCACACTTGAAGCGCTGACGGCGCAGGAGAATGTCGAGGCGCTGGCAGCGGCGGCGCTGGCGGCGCGGCCGAAGCTGGCGGTGATCGGAAATCCCGCACATTTCGCTGCGCTGAAGCAGGCGCTTTCGGGCAGCGGCATCGCGCCAGCGGCGGGAGAGGACGCGCTGCTGGAGGCGGCGCGCCGCCCGGTGGACGTGACGGTGGCCGCCATTGTCGGCATCGCCGGATTAAAACCGACGCTCGCCGCTATCGAGCATGGCGGCATCATCGCGCTGGCCAACAAGGAATGCCTGGTGGCGGCCGGCGAACTGGTGATGCGGGCGGCGGCGCAGCACGGCGCGCGGCTGATTCCGGTGGATTCGGAGCACAGCGCCATTTTTCAGGTGCTGGACGCCGCGCATCCCGGCTGGGTGAAAACCGTGACCCTGACGGCCTCCGGCGGGCCTTTCCGCGAATGGCCGCTGGAGCGCATGCGCCAAGCCACGCCCGAACAGGCGGTATGCCACCCCAACTGGGCGATGGGGCCGAAAATCTCGGTGGATTCGGCCACGCTGATGAACAAGGGGCTGGAACTGATCGAAGCGCAGCATCTTTTCGCGCTGGCGCCGGAAACGCTGGCGGTGCTGATTCACCCGGAATCCATCGTGCACAGCCTGGTGGCGTATTGTGATGGCAGCGTGCTGGCGCAGGCCAGCGTGCCGGACATGTGCACGCCGCTGGCTTATGCGCTGGCGTGGCCGGAGCGCATGGATGCGCCGGTGAAGCCGCTGGATCTCGCCGCCGTCGGCGGGCTTACTTTTTCCCACCCGGACGAGGCGCGTTTTCCGGCCCTGAAGCTGGCGCGTCAGGCGATGGCGGCCGGGGGGGCGCTGCCGGCGGTGCTGAACGCCGCCAATGAGGTGGCGGTGCGCGCCTTCCTGCAAGGATATATCGGCTTCCTGGACATCGTGAAAACGGTTGAAAAAACCTTGGATCAGGCAGACAATAAGCCGTTGCATGGCCTGGAAGACGTGCTGGCGGCGGATGGGGCGGCGCGCGCGTTCGCACTAAAGAAAACGTCGGCGGAAGCGCGTGAGGATGTGAGTGGATTAAAGCCGCTGCTGCGGAAATTCGCCAGTCACTGACGGTTAGTTAAATTATGGAAACGCTGCTGCATCTTTTTCATTACCTGTGGTCGTTCGTCGTCGTTTTAAGCGTCGTCGTTTTCGTGCATGAATTCGGCCATTATGTGGTGGCCAAGCTGTGCGGCGTGAAGATAGAAGCGTTTTCCATCGGCTTCGGCCCGGAGATTGCGGGATTTAACGATCGCTCCGGCACCCGCTGGAAGCTTTCGTGGCTGCCGCTGGGCGGCTATGTGAAGATGTTCGGCGACGCGTCTGCAGCCAGCAATGCCGATTTCGACGTGCTGGCCGGCATGACGGAGGCGGAGCGGCGCGCCAGCTTTCATTATAAGAAACTGCCGCAGAAAGCCGCCGTGGTGATGGCCGGGCCGCTGTTCAATTTCCTGCTCACCATCGGGCTGTTCACCTATTTCATCTTCACCACCGGGCTTCCCTCCACCGAGCCCGTGGTGGGAGAGGTGATGGCGGGCACGCCGGCGGCGAGCGCGGGGTTTCAGCCCGGCGACCGCATCGTGCGCATCGAAGGGCACGCGGTGAAGGCCTTTAACGACATTATCTTCCTTCTCTCCACCAATGTCGGAACGCCGGTGAAAGTTGAATATATGCGCGCCGGCGAGCCGCGGCAGGCAACGCTGACGCCCGCCATGCACCAGGAGCAGGATGCGCTGGGCAACGCCGTCCGCCGCCCCATCATCGGCATCCGCACCACCGATATACGCTATGAGGATGTCGGCCTGCCGCGAGCCCTGAAGGAGGCGGTTTCCCGCACCTATCTGATCTGCGCCAGCACGCTGAAGGTGGTGGGGCAGATCATCACCGGACAGCGCGGCACGCATGATTTGAAAGGACCCATCGGCATCGCGCAGCTTTCCGGCCAGGCCACCGCCAAGGACGCCGGCACCGCCTTATGGCTGATTGCCGTGCTCTCCGCTAATCTCGGCCTGATTAACCTGTTGCCGGTGCCGGTGCTGGACGGCGGCCATTTGGCTTACTACACCGCCGAGGCGCTGCGCGGGCGCCCGCTGGCCAAGCGGGTGCAGGATTTCGGCTATCGCATCGGCTTTGCGCTGGTGATCATGCTGATGGTCTTTACATTGTTTAACGATATCCGCCAGCTCTTCTCGTAAGCCTGCTTTCCACTTGATTTCCGTTCGATTTTCTACCATTACTACGCCATCGCTGAATCCGAACGACGTATTGCCGCGTGAAGCATCCGCATTTTCTGGCCACTGCCTCTCTTGCCGCCCTGCTTGCCGCCTATGCCTTACAGGCCGTGGCGCAAGATGCGTTTTCCGCCGCGCCCGCGGCCCAGGCGCCGCAGGACGTGATCGGCGCCATACGCATCGAAGGCAATCAGCGTGTCGAGCCCAGCACCATCCGCACTTATCTGGGGCTTTCCGAAGGCAGCCGGTTCGATCCCGTGGCCATCGATAAGGGCTTGAAGAGCCTGTTCGCCACCGGATTCTTCGCCGATGTGAAGCTGCTGCGCGAAGGCAACGATCTGGTGGTGCGCGTGACGGAGAACCCTTCCATCAACAAGGTGGTGTTCGAAGGCAATCAGCGCATTGAAACCAAGGATCTGGAAAAAGAATTGGAGTTGAAACCCCGCTCCATTTACACGCGCGCCAAGGTGCAGAGCGATGTGCGCCGCATCCTGGATATTTACCGCCGCAGCGGCCGCTATACCGCCACCGTGGAGCCGAAGCTTATTCAGCGGGAGCAGAACCGGGTGGACCTGGTGTATGAAATCACCGAAGGCGCGGTGGCGCGCGTGGTGAAAATCAGCTTCATCGGCAATAACGTGTTTTCCACCACGGAGCTGCAGGGCGTCATCCGTACCGCCGAGGAGCGCTGGTGGCGCTTTCTGAACGATAACGATAAATACGATCCCGACCGCCTGGAATTCGATAAGGAGTTGCTGCGCCGCTATTACACTTCGCAGGGTTATGCCGATTTCCAGGTGAAATCGGCCCATGCCGAGCTGGCCCCGAACAAGGATGCGTTCTATGTGACCTTCGTGCTGGATGAAGGGCCGAAATACACGCTGTCCTCCGTGGACGTGAAAAGCGAGTTGAAGGGCGCGGAAAACCCGGATTTCAGCAAGGTGCTCCTCACGCGGGCCGGTCAGGATTACGATGGCGGCAAGGTGGAGGAATCGGTAGACGCCCTTACCAAGGAGCTGGGCAACCGCGGGTATGCCTTTGTCGATATTTCGCCCAAGCTGGTGCGCGACAAGGATAAAGACACCATCGCGCTTACCTATGACATCAAGCCCGGCCCGCGCGTATACATCGAGCGTATCAATATCACCGGCAATGTGCGTACGCTGGATGAGGTGATTCGCCGTGAGTTTCGCCTCACGGAGGGCGACCCTTATAACGCCGCCAAGCTCGCGCGTACGGAGCAGCGGTTGAATAACCTGGGGTATTTCGAGAAAGTGAAAATCACCACCGAGAAGGGCAGCGCGCCTGACCGCACCGTGGTGAATGTGGATGTGAAGGAAAAATCCACCGGCGAAATCAATCTCGGCGCCGGCTTCTCCACCACCGACGGCCCCTTGGCGGATGTCGGATTTAAAGAGACCAACCTGCTGGGGCGCGGCCAGGAAATCAAAGCCAACGTGGTGTATGCCAAGCTGCGCAAGCAGGCCGAATTCGGCTTCACCGAGCCGTATTTTCTGGATCGGGAGCTTTCCGCGGGCTTCGATATTTACCGCACCGTGCTCAATTATCAGGACCAGAGCTCCTACGACCTCACCAGCAACGGCATCACCCTGCGCATGGGATATAATCTGCGGGAGAAGCTCACGCATAGCTTCTATTATTCGTTGCGCGATAATGACATCAGCAACGTGCAGCCGACGGCCTCCGTGTATATCCAAGACCAGGAAGGCCGGTTTATTAACTCCGCCGTCGGCCATGCCCTTATCTGGGATGACCGCAATAATAAATTCGACCCCACCAACGGGTTTTATCTTAAAGTCTCGCAGGAATTCGCGGGGCTGGGCGGGGACTCGAAATACCTGAAACACGAACTGCGCACCACCTATTACATCCCGGAGGCCAAGAACTGGACATTCAGCCTTGGCGGCGGCGCGGGCTACCTGCTGGGGCTCCAAGGCGAACCCATCCGCATCGGCGACCGTTTCTTCGTCGGCGGCGACCTGATCCGCGGCTTCGCCAATGCCGGCGTCGGCCCGCATGACACCTCCACCCGCGACTCGCTGGGCGGCAATGCCTATTACCTGGCGTCGCTGGAGCAGCGTTTCCCGCTGGGGTTGCCCGATGAGCTGGGCTTGCTCGGCGCGGCGTTCCTGGATGCGGGCAGCCTGTGGAAAATCGATGAGACGGGCCCCAATATCGGCGATAGCAGTGCGCCGCGCGTTTCCGCGGGCTTCGGTATCGCGTGGTCGTCGCCTTTCGGCCCGGTGCGCATTGACTTGGCCAAGCCCATCCGCAAAGAAAAGTTTGACGATACCGAGTTATTGCGCTTTAGCTTCGGCACGCGTTTTTAATGACGACTCTTAACGACACTGATGAAAGGATAATCCATGTACCGCTCCGTTAAATATCCGCTGGCCGCGCTTCTTCTCGCCTCCGCTGCGATGATCGCGCCCGCCGTCGCGCATGCCCAGCAGGCCCCCGCTGCTTCGGGCAGCAGCCTGGCCAGCGTTAAAATCGCCACCGTCGGCGTGCAGAATATCATGCGCGATTCCACCGCCGCGAAATCCATCCACGAGCAGCTGGACTCCAAGCAGCGCGCCTTCCAGGCGGAACTTACCAAGAAGGAAGACGCATTGCGGAAGGAAGAACAGGAATTGGCCAAGCAGCGCGGCAGCCTTTCCAAGGAAGCGTTCGAGCAGAAAGTGAAGGCGTTTCAGGAAAGGGTGACCACTAACCAGAAGGAAGTGGAAACCAAGAAGATGACGCTGGACAGCGCCTATGAGCGCGCCGTGGCGCAGATTCAAAAATCGGTCACCGACATTATCGGCGAGCTTGCCAAGGAACGCGGGTTTGCTGTGGCGATGCCGAGCTCGCAGATTCTCTATGCCGATCCTTCGCTCGATATCACCGCCGACGTACTGTCGCGCCTGAACCAGCGCCTGCCGCGCGTGGACGTGCGGTTTGAGTCTCCCTCCAAGCAGCAGTAAACCCGCGATCACCGGCGTGGCGGAAATCCATGGCCGATTCACGGTTCTTCACGCGAAAGGGCCCGTTTTCCCTGGCGCAGCTCGCGCAGGCGGCGCACGCCACGCTTGAACGGGCGGAGGGCGGCGCGGAAACGCTGATTTCCGATGTGGCTCCGCTTGAACGGGCGGGGCCTGAGGAGATCAGTTTTCTCGACAACGTAAAATATGTGGAAGCATTTCGCGGCAGCCGCGCCGGGGCATGTTTCGTCCGCCCGAAATTCGCCGCCGCCGCGCCTGCCGGCATGGCCCTGCTGGTGACGCCGGAGCCGTATGCTGGCTATGCGCTGATTGCCCGCATGTTTTATCCGCCGGGCTTTACCCCGCATATTTCTCCCCGGGCCACCATTGCCGAAAGCGCCGCCATCGGCGCGCGGTGCCGCATTGAGGCGGGGGCGTGGATCGGCGAAGGCGTGGTGATGGGCGACGATTGCTTTGTGGGCGCCAATGCCACCATCAGCCACGCCATCATCGGCCACCGCGCCATGATCCATCCCGGCGCGCATATCGGCCAGGACGGCTTCGGCTTTGCGCCGTCGCCTTCCGGCATCATCAAGGTGCCGCAGCTGGGGCGCGTGATGATCGGCAATGACGTGGAAATCGGCGCCGGCACGTGCATCGACCGCGGCGCGGGGCCGGATACGGTCATCGGGGATTTCTGCAAGATCGATAATCTGGTGCAGATCGGTCATAACTGCGTGCTGGGCACAGGGGTGATCATTGCCGGCCAGGCGGGGCTTTCCGGGTCTACCCGTGTCGACGATTTCGCCATGCTGGGCGGCCAGGTGGGATTCGCCGGGCATACCACGGTAGGCAAGGGAGCCAAAGTGGCGGCGCGTTCCGGCATCATGCACGATATTCCCCCCGGAGAAACATGGGGCGGCGCGCCCGCCATTCCCATCCGCCAGTTTCACCGGCAGACCGCCGCCATCGCCAGGCTTGCCAAAAAGGGGGAGGAAGCCTAAGCCGTGGTTTTGGGAAAGCATTGACATAAGCGAAGATTCTGGATGTATTGAGCCCCATACTTAATGAGTAGATGCCATGAGTGAATCCGCCCGCACGCCCATGCCTGTCGAGCGCATCATGCAGATGCTGCCGCACCGTTTTCCGTTTCTGATGATTGACCGCGTGATGGAAGCGGTGAAAGACGATTACGCGTTGTGCGTGAAGAACGTTACCATCAACGAGCATCATTTCATCGGGCATTTTTCCGATAAGCCAGTGATGCCGGGCGTGCTGATCATCGAGGCGATGGCGCAGACCTCCGCCGTGCTGGTGGTGCAGACGCTGGGGCCGCAATCGGAAGGCAAGCTGGTGTATTTCATGTCGGTCGATGAGGCCAAATTCCGCAAGCCGGTGGTGCCCGGCGACCAGTTGCACATCCGCGCCACCAAACAGCGCCAGCGCGGCAATGTGTGGAAATTCGCCTGCGAGGCGTTCGTGGCCGAGGTGAAAGTGGCGGAAGCCATCATCACCGCGATGATATTGGATTAGGGTTGGTGGCGGAAATCCATCCCACTGCCATCGTCGAACCGGATGCGCGCATGGCGGAGAATGTCCGTGTCGGCCCATTCTGCGTCATCGGCGCCGAGGTGGAAATCGGCCCCGGCACCGAGCTCCTCAGCCACGTCGTCATTGCCGGGCGCACCGTCATCGGCGAGGCTTGCCGGATTTATCCTTTCGCCTCGCTCGGCCACGCGCCGCAGGATTTGAAATACA
>JAFATP010000035.1 GCA_019243895.1 Alphaproteobacteria bacterium | reverse complement strand
TCTGCTTCAGCGCCTCCCCGCGCGGGCTCAGGTAAATCATTTGCGCCTGCGGCAGCACGTTGCGGGCGTGATCCAGCGCGCGACCCAGCACATCTGCCCGCATCACCATGCCGGTGCCGCCGCCATAGGGTTTGTCATCCACGGTTTGATGGCGGTCGGTGGCGAAGTCGCGCGGGTTCAGCACCTGCAATTCCCACAGGCCGGCGGCCAATGCCTTGCCGGCGAGGGAAAGGCCCAGCGGGCCGGGAAACATTTCCGGAAAAAGCGTGAGCACCAGCGCCCGCATTTATTCGCTCTCCGCCAGCGTAATGGTGCGGGCGCGGCGGTTCACCTGCGGAAACACGGCATGAGTGAAGGGGAGAAATTGGGATTCCTTGTCTGCAAACGCAATTTCCAGCATGTCTCCCGCCCCGTAATTATGCACTGCTGCCACGCTGCCAAGTTCCCGGCCCGCCGCGTCCACCACCTTAAGCCCCACCAGCTCAGACCAGTAATAGGTTTCATCATCCTCCAGCTGCGGCAGCGCGGCGGCGGGAATATAAAGCTCCCGCCCCTTCAGCGCCTCCGCCTGATTCCGCGTCCGGCAATCCTCGATGGCGGCCACCACCAGGCTTCCCGAGGCGCCCGTGACGCGCAGAGATAAGGGCTGCTGGCCGTTTCGGTCAAAGAGCGGCCCATATGCGCCGATCTGCTCCGGCGCTTGCGTGAAGCTTTTGATTTTCACCCGGCCTTTCAGCCCCTGCGCGCCAACGATGACCCCCACCAGGATAAGCCCGTCCATTGCCTACCGCGAAGGCTTTGGCGCAAGCCCGTAATCACTGATGAGCATTTCGGCGATCTGGATGGCGTTCAGCGCCGCGCCTTTTCGCAGATTGTCCGACACCACCCACAGCGCCAGCCCGTTTTTCACGGTGCGGTCTTCACGGATGCGGGAGACGAACACCGCGTCCTCCCCGGCGCTTTCCACCGGCGTGGTATAGCCGCCCGGCCGCTGTTCATCGACCACGGTGACGCCGGGCGCATTCTCCAACAACTCGCGCGCCTCCGTGGCGGAGAGCGGCTCCTCGAATTCCACCGTCAGCGCTTCGGAATGGCCGACAAACACCGGCACACGCACGCACGTGGCGATCACCTCAATGGCAGGATCCAGGATTTTTTTTGTTTCCTGCACCATCTTCCATTCTTCTTTAGTGGAGCCGTCCTCCAGAAACACGTCGATCTGCGGAATCACGTTGAAGGCGATGCGCGCCGGAAGCCTGGAGGGCGGCTTGTGCTCCTGCATGTAGAGCCCCTTGGTCTGCGAATAAAGCTCGTCCATCGCCTCCTTGCCTGCGCCGGACACCGATTGATAGGTGGCAACCACCACCCGCTTGATGGTTGCGGCATCGTGCAGGGGTTTCAGCGCCACCACCATCTGCGCCGTGGAGCAATTGGGATTGGCGATGATGTTGCGGTGGCGGAAAGTGGCCAGCGCCTCGCCGTTCACCTCCGGCACCACCAGCGGAATGTCCTCATGCATGCGGAAATAGGAAGTGTTGTCGATCACCACGCAGCCCTGCCCCGCCGCCTTCGGCGCGTAATCCTTGGAAACGCTGGCGCCGGGAGAAAACAGGGCGACGTCCACGTCCGTGAAATCGAAATCGTCCAGCGCCTGCACGGTTAAAATATCGTCATCGCCGAAGCTGATTTCCTTGCCTGCCGAGCGGGCGGAAGCCACCGGCACCACCTGGCGCAGCGGAAAATTCCGCTCCCGCAGAATACTTAAGATTTCGCGCCCGACATTGCCGGTAGCGCCGACGACGGCGAGTTTATAGCTCATTCCAACACTTCATGCACGATTTCGGGATGCCAGTCAACAATCGCCCACTTCTCCCATGGCCAGGAGAAAAGTGCACGCTCCCTAGTAGTGTACCACGCAAAGACTACGAACCGATGTCATTGCGAGGAGGGCGCAGGCCCGACGAAGCAATCCAGGGAGTATTTGAATGTCTGGATCGCTTCGTTGCTGACGCTCCTCGCGATGACGGAAAACTACTGTAAAGCTTTGCTGGATACACTACACTAGCCACAGCGACCGCTTTTGCTAAAGCGTTTGACGGCAAACAGGCCATTTTCTGAGAGGCGGCTCATGATGGCACCGTAACAGGTGCTGTATGTGCTGCCAATGGTTTGGAACTCAATAAGCACCGCCATATTTTCCATTCCATCATGGTCGATTGATCCAAGTCCTTCCCGATATACGACTGTTTGGCGGGTATCGCGTTAGCAAGTTCGGCATCCGCCCAGCAGTGAATGTATTTCCTCGTATTGTCTATTTCTTCAAATTTACTGGGTATGGGCGCCGTAAGAATTGCCGAACAGGCGGCAGTGCGTTTTACCTCCGCCCTCAGCGAGAGAGGATGCAGAAGCACTGCGAGCGCTAAAAATGGCATCACCTTGCATAAGCGCATATAGTCTCCTAAGCATCACCTGCCCCGCTCCCTCACACGGCAATCCTCACACACTGTAATACAGCTCGAACTCCACCGGGCTTGGCGTGTGCTCCCACTTATAAATATCCTGCATCTTCAGCTCGATATAGCTGTCGATGAGATCGTCGGTCATCACATCGCCTTTTTTCAGGAAGTCGCGGTCGGCGCTCATTTCCTCCAGCGCCTGGCGCAGGCTGCCGCACACCGTCGGCACGTCCTTCAGCTCCTCCGGCGGCAGGTCGTAAAGATTCTTGTCCATGGCGTCGCCGGGATGAATCTTCTTCTCGATGCCGTCCAGCCCCGCCATCATCATCGCGGTGAAGGCCAGATAGGGGTTGGCGGTGGGGTCGGGGAACCGCACTTCGATGCGCTTGCCCTTCGGGCTTGCCACATAAGGGATGCGGATGGAGGCCGAGCGGTTGCGCGCCGAATAAGCCAGCAGCACCGGCGCCTCGAAGCCGGGGATCAAGCGCTTGTAGCTGTTGGTGGAGGCGTTGGTGAACGCATTGATGGCCTTGGCGTGCTTGATGATGCCGCCGATGTAATAAAGGCACATCTCGGAAAGATCGGCATAGCCGTTGCCGGCGAACAGCGGCTTGCCGCCTTTCCACAGACTCTGATGCGTATGCATGCCGGAGCCGTTGTCGCCCGCGATGGGCTTGGGCATGAAGGTGGCGGTCTTGCCGTAGGAATGCGCCACGTTATGCACCACGTATTTATATTTTTGCACGTTGTCGGCGGTGTAGGTGAGCGTCGAGAATTCGATGCCCAGCTCGTTCTGCGCCGGGGCCACCTCATGGTGGTGCAGCACCGGCACCACGCCGACCGTTTTCAGCACGGTGAGCATTTCGGCGCGCAAATCCGCCAGCGAGTCTACCGGCGCCACGGGAAAATAGCCGCCCTTGGTGGGGGGGCGGTGGCCCATGTTGCCGTTGGGGTATTCCCGGTCGGAATTCACCGGCAGCTCTTCGCTCTGGATTTCGTGGAAGCTGCGGTGGCCGCTGGTTTTGAAACGCACCTCATCAAAAACGAAGAATTCCAGCTCCGGCCCGAAATACGCGGTGTCGCCGATGCCGGTGTATTGCAGATACGCCTCCGCGCGCTTGGCGCACGAGCGCGGATCGCGGCCATAAGGCTGGCCGGTGCCGGGTTCGATGACGTCGCAGAACAGCACCAGCGTCGGTTGAGCGGCGAAAGGATCGAGAAAGGCGGTGGTGGCGTCCGGCATGAGGATCATGTCGGACTCGTTGATGGATTTCCACCCAGCGATCGACGATCCGTCGAACATGATGCCGTCTTCGAAACTGCTCTCCTCCACCTTGTCGGCGATATAGCAGGTGTGCTGCCATTTGCCTTTCGGGTCGGTGAAGCGGAAGTCCACGAACTGCACGTCGTGTTCCTTCATCATGCTGAATACGTCTTTAACGGCCATGGTCTTTCCCCAGTAAGTTAAGAGTTGATTTCGGTGCATCCGGCGTGTTGGCGGGTGCGCATTTCATATTGCCTCTTCGCCCTTTTCGCCGGTGCGAATGCGGATAACTTCCTCTACATGCGTGATGAATATCTTGCCGTCGCCGATGCGGCCGGTGCGGGCGACGGCGATGATGGTTTCCACCGTTTTTTCCACCAGCGCGTCCGGCACCACCACGACAATCATGATCTTCGGGAGAAAATCCACCACATATTCGGCGCCGCGATAAAGCTCGGTATGGCCCTTTTGACGGCCAAATCCGCGCGCTTCCAGCACGGTAATGCCCTGCAATCCGATCTCCTGAAGCGCTTCTTTTACTTCGTCCAGCTTGAAAGGCTTGATGATGGCTTCTATTTTCTTCATTATGTCCCCGCCTTCTCATTCATTAAAAGCCAATAAGGGACTTTGCAATAAAAAATGTTGCGCCGCAACCAGCCCTGTAACATATGATCGACGAATCCCGTCCTGATCCTGACGAGCTTCTCTCGCGCCTGGCGGAGGAAGAGGAAGGCGAAACCAAGGAGCGCCAGCCCGGCGGCGGAGGCTGCCTGAAAGTATTTTTCGGCGCGTGCGCGGGCGTCGGCAAAACCTATGCAATGCTCTCCGCCGCCAAGCAGCGCCTGCGCGAGGGCGTGGATGTGGTGATCGGTGTTGTGGAGACGCATGGCCGCGAGGAAACGGAGCAGCTGCGCGAAGGCATTCCCGTCATTCCGCCCCGCGAAATCCAATATCGCGGCACCACGCTGACCGAATTCGATATCGACGGGGCGCTTGCGCGCAAGCCGCAGCTGATCCTGCTGGATGAGCTGGCGCATACTAACGCGCCCGGCTCGCGGCATCCCAAGCGCTGGCAAGACGTAGCGGAGATGCTGGAAGCGGGTATTGATGTCTACACCACGCTGAACGTGCAGCACTTGGAAAGCCTGAATGACGTGGTGGCGCGCATCACCGGCATCTGGGTGCGCGAAACGGTGCCGGATGCTTTCTTCGACAAGGCGGAAGAGATTTCGCTGGTGGACATTCCCTCGGAAGAGCTGCTGAAGCGCCTGCAGGAAGGCAAAGTGTATATCGCGCCGGGAGCTAAAAAGCGCGCGGCGGCCAATTTCTTTAAGAAAAGCAATCTCATCGCACTACGCGAGCTGGCGCTGCGCCGCACCGCTGAGCGGGTGGATGCGCAGATGGATGATTACAAATCCCGGGGCTCCGCCGCCACCGCGTGGAGCGGCGCGGACCGGATTCTCGTCTGCGTTGGGCCGGAACCGCTTTCCTCCCGCTTGGTGCGTGTGGCCAAGCGCACCGCCAGCGGCCTGAAAGCGCCGTGGACGGCGGTATATGTTGAAAATGACCGGCATTACCGCCTAAGCGCCGAGGGGCAGGAGGCCGTGGAACGCACGCTGCGCCTGGCAGAGCGCATGGGC
>JAFATP010000285.1 GCA_019243895.1 Alphaproteobacteria bacterium | reverse complement strand
CAGGATTATGCGTTTTTACGCAAGGCCGGCGTAGCGGCGATTTTCGGGCCCGGCACGCATATTCCCGAGGCGGCGAACGAGGTGCTCTCCCTGGTGCGCAAAGGCAGCGCGGAGGCCGCCTGAACCGGCATACGATGGCAGAATAATCGCGATCCCGCCCATATCCTTAAAAAACCGCTTGCTATTCGGGAATGAAAAGCCAAGAATGAGAATCATTCTCATTCGTAAACGCTATGCTTGCCACTCTTATCGTTGTTTTTCGCGAAGTCCTGGAAGCGGCGCTTATAGTCAGCATCCTGATGGCGGCGTCCAAGGGCATCGCCGGACGCGGACGTTGGATCGGTAGCGGCATTGTCGCCGGTATTCTCGGCGCTGTTCTCGTGGCGCTTTTTGCCAACCGCATTGCCGCCGCCGTTTCCGGCGCGGGCGAAGAGTTGTTCAACGCGGGGATTCTTTCCGCCGCCGTGCTTATGCTGGCATGGCATAATATCTGGATGACCAGTCATGGGCGGCAACTGGCGCAGCATGTCAATGCCGTGGGGAAGGACGTGGCTTCGGGCGTACGGCCGCATTATGCGCTGGCCGTCGTCGCCGGGGTGGCAGTGCTGCGGGAGGGCTCGGAAACGGTGCTTTTCGTTTACAGCATCCTCGCCAGTAACACCGAGGGGCTCGTGCCCATGCTTCTTGGGGCGCTCATAGGGCTTATCGCCGCATTTGCCTTAGGTGTCGGGCTTTATTTCGGCCTGCTGCGCATTCCTCTCAAACGGCTCTTCACCGTTCTGGGCTGGATGGTGCTGTTGCTGGCGGCGGGGCTGGCAGCGCAGGCGGCAGGATTTCTGCTTCAGGCCGGGTTGTTGCCGGCGCTGGGTTCGCATGTATGGAACACGTCCTGGCTGCTTACGGAACAGAGCATCCCCGGCCGCGTTCTGCATACGCTGATCGGCTACGAATCACGCCCCGCCGGGGTGCAGGTGCTGGCCTATCTTTTCACGCTGGCGGTGATCGGCGCGGGAATGAAGATGGCAAACGGGCGCGGGACTAAAGCGTAAACCGGATGCGCATGCCAATCGTCCAGCTGTTGGACAGATGCGGATCGGTGTTGGGGTTCAGCGTGTATTGCAGGTCCGGCTGCACGGAGAGCCACGGCATCAGCTTATCATAATAGGTCAGTTCGATGTGGGTTTCGTTGGATTGGGCGCTGCCGCCCGCCAACGTCACGGACTGGCGGTAGCGATCTGAATTATGATTGCCGCCGATGCCTAACCCCACCTGGCTGTCCTTGCGCTGCGCAATCGGCGCATAATAAACGATGCCGGTGCTCCAGCCGTAAGAGAAGCGGTTCACATTCTCATTGGCGGTGCCGAAGCGGATGAACGTGTCCACCGCGCGGTCGGAATTGCCTTCATCCTGCCAGAACGTCCGCTCCGCCAGCAGGTAAACGCCCTCATTCTGATCTTTTTTCGGTGTGCCGCTGGGCCAGGTTTCCACCCAATCGTTAGAGCGCATGGTATAATGCCATGCGCCGATACCGTAATGCCCGAACGCGGAATTGCGATAGCCCGCCTCCGCCACCGCCAACAGGCCGTCATCCGGATTAATGCGGATATGCGTTCCGCGATCCTTATAGGGGTCACCCGGCACGCCATCCAGCACGGCCGCCTGCACATAGGTGCTGGCGGACGGCTGCGCTTTCACGCGCACGCCCACCGCCGCGTAAGGATAAATAGACGGGCCGTTGACGCCGCTGCAGGTGAACTCATTGCCGAAGCCGAAGCCGGGATTGATAAACAGCCCGCTGGCATCGGTGACGTAGAATTCCGAGTTCACGGCATACTGTCCCGCCCTCACGGAAAGCACATCCCCGAATGCCTTTTGCTGAACCCATGCTTCATAGATTTTCCAGTTGGCGGGCGATACGCTCACGTTATCGATGCCGCTCTTGGTGCCGGCGTAATCATTGATCCTGCCGCCGCTATTGCCCAGGAAGCTTACGAAGATTTTAGAGCCGGGAAGATCGTAGAGCTTTTTCCCATCCACCGTCGCGCTTAAGTAAAGTTCGTTCAGCGCGGTGGCACCTGTTTTGCGCCCCCCGGAAAGATTGTCCCACAGATCGGCCTTGTAAGTGCCGCCGACCGATACGCCCTTCTCGAACAACGCATTGCGGAAGCCGCCCCAATCGCCCGTCAGCGTATCGGTGTTGAAGTCCGGCATATTTTCCGCAGACGCGCCGGTACTGATAAACGTGATGAGGGTGAGTGCAATCGCGGTGGAAAGACGATATCCACGAGATGAGCGAGCCGAACAACGAAAAGACCTTTGCGCCACGGGCGGCTCCTTTGTAGAGTTGCCTGAGGCCAATCTGCGCTTAATTAATAAATTTTCCCTTAGTAAACGATTTATCAATGATTAATGGTGTAAAAAAACCTGTCTAGGCAGTAACCCGTTGCGGGGAGATAAAGCGGATACTATTCTTTTTTCATAGTAATAGGTAGTGCATGCAGCAAGCACCTGTCAGTCAATCCATTGCCGTGAGTGGCCCGACGCGCAATGAAAAAATATTGTTCTGGGCGAGTTTTTTCACCCTGATCGCCGAGGGCATGGGATTTTCCGTGCGCGGCGGCATCCTGCTGGATTGGAGCCGCCAGTTCGGCTTCACGCAGAGTGATCTGGGCGGCATCACCGGCGGCGGCCTTACCGGCTTCGGCATCACCATCATCGCCTTCAGCATTTTCGCGGATCGCGTGGGTTACGGCAGGCTTATGGTCACCGCCTTTCTGCTGCATTTCTCCTCGGCGGTGGTGACCCTGGCGGCCACCCCCATTTTTCACGCCTACGGCAAGGAAGCCGCCTATCAATGCCTGTATTGGGGCATGTTCCTTTTCGCGCTCGGCAACGGCACGTGCGAGGCGGTGATCAATCCGCTGACCGCCACCATGTTTCCCCGCAGAAAAACCCACTGGCTGAATATTCTGCACGCCGGATGGCCCGCAGGGCTGCTGCTGGGCGCGCTTGTCGGCGTGTTTTTCAAAATGGTCGGCAATGTGCGCTGGGAGGTGCAGATGTCGATGTTTCTCATCCCCACCCTCGCCTACGGTGTGATGATGGTGGGGCGGCATTTTCCGCCCTCCGAAACCCGCGCATCGGGGATAACGTTCATTACCATGCTGAAAGAGTTCGCCTCGCCGCTGCTGTTGTTCCTGCTGGTGCTGCATGCGTTACAGGGCTACATGGAGCTCGGCACCGACAGCTGGATCAGCAACATCACCGGCTCCATCATGGAAAGCCCCTCGCGCGGCCTGATGCTGTTTATGTGGACGTCGGCGTTGATGCTGGGCCTGCGTTTCTTCGCGGGGCCGATCGTGCATCGCATTTCCCCCATCGGGCTTTTGTTCTGCGGCGCCGCCACCGCCGCCGTCGGGCTGCTGCTGCTGGGCCACGCCGCCACCGCGCAAGGATGCCTGATCGCCGCCACCATTTACGGCGTTGGCAAAACCTTCAACTGGCCCACCATGCTCGGCGTCGTCTCCGAGCGCTTTCCGCGCGGCGGGGCACTCACGCTGGGCGTTATGGGCGGCGTGGGCATGCTTTCCGCCGGATTGCTGGGCAGCCCCGGCATCGGCTATACCCAGGATCATTATGCTTCGCATTACCTGGAGCGCGTGGCGCCGCATACTTATGAACGTTATATGTCTGACCGGCCGAAAGGGTTTCTCTTTTTCCATAAGATCGTCGGGCTGGATGGCTCAAAGGTGGCCATTTTAAGCGACGGCGGTGCCCAGCTTCAAAGAGATCTCGAAATCGCCGGAAGCAAAGACCCGCACTTGAACACATTGAACGCATGGTGGCAACAGGCAAAGGCATTTGAGCATGAAGACGGCCCGCCCGTGAAAGCGGCCACGCTGCACGGCGACAAAAAAGCCATGACTGCGATCGCGGTGGTGCCGACCCTGATGGCGCTTGGATTTCTTATTCTGCTGATTTATTTCCGCACCATCGGCGGCTATAAGGCGCAGGTCATTGCCGGCCATGCCGCGCGCGACGAGAAATTCCTCGGCGGCGTCGAAGGTACGGCAGGGTTATAAATACCATTCGTGATCATGCGGTGTCATACCGCACGAGCGACGCGAGGACTAACGCAAAAATATGAAAATCGGGATGAATCTGCTGCTGTGGGCAAGCTCCGTCACGCCGGCGCATTTTTCCCTGTTCGATAAGCTCAAAGCAACGGGTTTTGACGGCATCGAAGTGCCGGTTTTCAGCGGCGACGCGGCGCAATATTACGCCATCCGCCAGGCCGCCGATGGTTGCGGCCTGGCGTGCACAGCGGTAACCATTGCCACGCCGGAAGCCAATCCCATCAGCGCGGACGCCGCCGTTCGCCGCGCCGCGCTCGATCGCATCCGGTGGGCGACCGAGATGGCCGCCATCTTGAACAGCCCCATCCTGTGCGGCCCGTTTCATTCGCCGCTGGGGATATTTTCCGGGAGCGGCGCCACGGCGGATGAAAAAAAGCGCGGGGCGGACGTACTACGCGACGCCGCCGAATTCGCCGGTAAAAGCGGATTGACTCTGGCGCTGGAATACCTGAACCGCTTCGAGTGCTATTTTCTAACCACCGCCGCCGATGCGCGGGCGCTGGTGGAGCATGTGGACCATCCGCATTGCCGCGCCATGTACGATACGTTTCATGCCAATATCGAGGAGAAGCATCCGGCGGAAACCATCCGCGACTTCGCCGGGCATTTCGTGCATGTGCATATCAGCGAGAATGACCGCGGCACTCCCGGCACCGGCCATGTGCAATGGGTGGAAACATTCCGGGCGCTGCGGGAAACCGGCTATGACGGCTGGCTGACGATTGAAGCCTTCGGCCGCGCGCTGCCGGAGCTGGCGGCGGCCACGCGCGTGTGGCGCGACTTTTTTTCCTCGCCCGAGGAAGTCTATACGCAAGGGTTCCGTTTTATCCGGCAGCAGTGGGATGCGGCGCGGTAATCAAGGCTGTATTTGCCGCGCGCCATGCTCAAGTAAATATTCAACGAATCCGGATTTATTTCTGATTTCTTTGGAAGAATTATATCCATTCATAAAAAATTTTTGCAGCAGTTCCCTCGCTGCCACGAAATAGTCCAGCGGCATGTCTTCATCACGCCGGTGGCTGATGCCGCTATGACGCATGAACACCATACCGCAAGGCACGCCTACATTGGCGAACACAGAACTGTCATGACCGGCGCCGCTGGGAAGGGATAGATAGGAAAGACCACAGGCTTCAGCCGCAGCCGCCAACTGTTGCCGCACCTGATCGTTCATTAAGGCCGGTTTGCTGAAGATAGGATCACTGGCGGCGAACGACACGTTATACATGACACCGACATCCTTCAGCGCTTCGGCCAGCATTTCAGGCACTTTCCGCAATAGCGTCTCGGAGAGGCCGCGCACTTCCAGCGCCAATTCGAACCGGTCAGGCACGGTGGTCATCGATGCTTCGGCCGAAGTCCGTGCGATGGGAAAAGTGAATACAATGTCTTCCTTTTCGCGCAGTGCCAGGAACCTTTCCTCCAGCGCCACTATAAGACGCGCGCAAGCGCGGACCGCGTCTTTCCTCAGTTCCTCCGGCATGGTGCCGGTGTGCCCTGCTTCGCCGGTGCACACAATGCGCAGGTAGCGTATATTGCCGCGAATGCCCGTGACGATACCAAGCGGCGTATGATGCGCTTCCAGCACGGGGCCTTGCTCGATATGCGCTTCCACGAAACAGGCTGTTTGCTGCAAGGGAAAAAGGGGGAATTTCGCCGTTTTAAGCGCTGCGGCTGGGTAACTCAACGCTTCCATGCATTCGCCGAGGGATTGACCCGTTTCGCGGTGCTCCAAGCGCTCTAACTGCTCAAGGTTTAATGTTCCCGCGGCAAGCTTGGATCCAATCGACACCTGGCCGAACCACGCACTTTCTTCTCCGCGTAAGACGACGACGCATACAGATTGCGCCGGACGCTTGCCCTCATCGACTATTGCCTTAATAGCGGCAAGCGCACACACAATTCCCGCCGTGCCGTCATAACGTCCTCCATGTGGCACCGCGTCCACATGAGAGCCACTGACAATCGCAGGCAAGTCTGGGTTATCGCCTTCCAGAAAAAGATAATAATTGCCCGCCGCATCCACCAAACAGCGCAAGCCCAGCGATTGACCGGCCTGCGCAATGATCTGCGCCGCTTCCTCCTCTTGGGAGGAATAGGTGGGGCGATGCATGCCTTTGCCATCCACCCAGTGCACATCCAGCCGGGAAAATAAATCCTTGGAAAAATCCAAGGCTGAAGAATGCGTGCGATGCATCATGCCCCCGAATCCGTTGCGCGCATAATGAATAGAATTGCGTCGGAATGCAACGGCAGAAGAAAGGAGAAAAACGTTACGTTACGGCGTGCACGAACGGCGCCGTTTCCAGCAAGTGCAGGGCGAACCAGTTTTTTTCATCCGTCCACAGAGCGCGGGGGAACAGTCCTGAGGCCCGCGCCAGTTGGCGGAACCCCTCCGGGGTATATTTATAGGAATTCTCCGTGTGCAGCGTTTCATTGCGCCGGAAAGCAAAAGAGCGGTTGCCGATGCGCCATTCATGCGCCTTTTTGCACACCAGATGCATTTCAACGCGGTGCTGCTCCTGGTTATAGAATGCCTTATGAGAAAAATGCTCCGTGGGAATGTCTAT
>JAFATP010000139.1 GCA_019243895.1 Alphaproteobacteria bacterium | reverse complement strand
GCCCCGATATTGACGGTGAGCGCGAGAATCGTGGTATTGAAAAAGAAGGCGGCCACGCAGTGCAACGTCACGATCTTGCGCAAGCCCGGCGCGGTGATATTCACGTCCGCCGTCTGTGATGCGGTGCCGATGACGAAAGAGAAATAGATAAAATCCCAGTAAAGGGGGATGGCGGTGCCGGGAAAATCCAGGCCGCGCGCCGGGGCGCCGCCTTCATCGCCATAATATTCATGCGCGTAATGCAGCGCGAAAATGGTTTGCATGAAGGTCCAGGAAAGCAGCACGGTGATGGCGGCCAGGGAAATGTGCTGCCATTCCATATGGCCGGTCAGCCCCTTGGCGGTGACCAGCTCGGCGGCGATGGCGGCCAGGCTTGCCAGCGCTGCGATCACCGTAAGCGCGAGCATAACGTTTTGCCCTTCGTCCTGCAGCTCGGCGCGGCGCTGCATCTGCTCCATGCCGGAACGCGCCATCATGGAGATAACCAGAACCAGGTAAAGCGCCACGCCGCTGTCCCACGCGATCAGGCCGCGGGCGGCGCGGTGCCAGTGCGGCGGCAGTAGAAAAAACAGCAGGCAGCCTAACGCGGTGACGATTAAAAGCCGCGGCCGCGCCAGCAGGTGCCGGCGAAAGCGATGGCAAAAGGGAAGGCGGTGGCCTGGCGGATTATTCATTCCGCAAGCCATATCGCGCGAAAGAGCCGGATGCAACGGCTCTGTTGCCGCGCCGCCGGGTTGCTGTTACGTTTGGCCCATGCGCCAATGGGACGCAAATATCATTATCGCCGGCGGCGGCATGGTGGGGTTGAGCCTCGGCATCGGGCTGGCGCGCGCGGGCGTGAGCGTGATGCTGCTGGAGCGCACGCCGATGGCGGCGCAGCTGGATGCTGCGTTTGACGGCAGGGTGAGCGCGATTGCGCGCGGCTCG
Organism: Alphaproteobacteria bacterium; assembly: GCA_019243895.1. Taxonomy (GTDB): domain Bacteria; phylum Pseudomonadota; class Alphaproteobacteria; order Rickettsiales; family SXRF01; genus JAFATP01. Next base: position 5,918 of record JAFATP010000139.1, on the reverse strand, counting down.
TCGCGCCTGCTGGCCCGCCTCGGCGTGTGGGAAAACCTGCTGCCTTATGCGCAGCCGATCTGGGACATTCGCGTTTCCGACGGCCATTCGCCGCTGTTCCTGCATTACGATCACCGCGAGGTGGACAGCGAGCCGTTCGGCTGGATCGTCGAAAACCGGCATATCCGCTGGGCGCTGGCGCAGGCGGCCGAGGCGCTGCCGAACCTTGCTGTCGCCGCGCCGGAGGAACTGACACACCTGACGGCGGACGAGGGCGGCGTCACCGTGCAATGCAAAAATCGCGGCGCGCTGCGGGCGCAGCTGCTGGCGGCGGCGGACGGCAAGCAATCGCGCGCGCGGGAGCTGGCAGACATCCCCGTGCTGGAAACCGATTACGGGCAGACAGCCATCGTCTGCACCATCGCGCATGAAAAGCCGCATGGCGGCCTGGCGCAGGAGCGCTTCCTGCCCGCCGGGCCGTTCGCCGTGCTGCCGATGACGGGCAACCGCTCCTCGCTGGTGTGGACGGAAGCGCGCCGCGATGCGCCGGTGTTCCTGCAGTTGCCGAACCAGGAATGCGCCCACGAGATCCGCGAGCGGGTGGGCGATTATCTGGGCGCAATCACGCTGGAGGGGCCGCGCTTTTCCTATCCCTTAAGCGCCATGCATGCGCGGCGCTACATCGCTCCGCGCCTGTGTTTGGTGGGCGATGCCGCCCACGCCATTCACCCCATCGCCGGGCAGGGGGTGAATCTGGGATTCCGCGACGTGGCGGTGCTGGTGGAGCTGATCGCCGAGCGTTTCGCGCTGGGGCTGGATATAGGCAGTCAAGAGGTGCTGAGCCACTACCAGCGCTGGCGGCGCTTCGACAACCTCACCATGCTCACGGTGACGGACGGGCTGAACCGCCTGTTCTCCAACCAGCTGGCGCCTGTGCAGCTGGCGCGGGGCGCGGGCTTATGGGCGGTGTCGCACATGCCGGCGCTGAAGCGGTTTTTCATGCGCCACGCTATGGGCCTCACCGGCGACGTGCCGAAGCTGATGCGGGAGGGATGAGGAATTAAGCCGTTGCGTGTTCCTTGGGGGATTTCGCCGCTTTTCCTTTTTCTTCCGTTGCCTCTTCTTCCTCCGGCGGTTCCAGCATGGCGAGGATTTCCTTGACCAGGCTTTTTACTTCCAGCGCGGCGGGGCTGGCGGGATCAAGCTCGGTGGCGCTGCGGCCTTCCATCAGCGCCGAGGCGAACAACACGCGGTTGCCGAGCATCGTGTCTGCCAGCTGCGGCAGTTGCTGGGCCACGGCGGCGGCCAGCTTGGAATGCGCCGGAACGCGGTTCAGCAGCACGCGCACCGGAATGTTTTCCGCTTTGGCCAGATCGATGGTGGCCTTGCTGGCCCATAAATCCGTGGGGCTCGGCTGCACGGGGATTAAAATGAGGTCGGCCACGCGGATGGCGGCGCGCGCCTCGGTCTCGATATGCGGCGGGCTGTCGATGATGACGTAATCATGGTTGCGTTTCAGCCGCGCCACTTCGCCCGCCACCCGCCAGCCGGTGACGGCGGCGAAGGTGAGGCCGGTGTAGCCTTCGCCGAAGCGCTCCTGGCGAATGCCGTGCCAGCAGCTGAGGCTGCCTTGCGGATCGATATCGATCACCGCCACGCGCCGGCCTTTCTGGCTCAGCGCCACCGCCACATGCGCGGCGACGGTGGTTTTACCGGCCCCGCCTTTTTGTTGCGCGATGGTGATGACTTTCATATCAATCCCTTTCCAAATCGTGATGTATTCTATCGTTACAACCAGATTTAGTGGCTTATGTCAACCACACTACTACATGATGCAGTGCACATAATTCAGCAAGGCGGCCTCGTGGCGTTTCCCACCGAGACGGTGTACGGGCTGGGCGCCAACGCGCTGAATGAGCGCGCGGTGGCGGAGATTTATGCGATGAAGTCGCGGCCGCGCTTCAATCCGCTGATCGTGCATTTCGCTGCGCCGGGTGCGGCGCGCGCGCAGGTGCGGTGGAACGCGCCCGCCGAAGCGCTGGCCGATGCCTTCTGGCCGGGGCCACTGACGCTGGTGCTGCCGCGCGCGCAGGATTCGCGGGTGGCGCTGCTGGCCAGCGCCGGCCTGCCGACGTTGGCGGTGCGTGTGCCTGCGCACCCGCTGGCGCGCGCGTTGCTGGAGGCGGCGGGATTGCCGCTGGCGGCGCCGAGCGCCAACCGTTCCGGGCGCATCAGCCCCACCGCCGCCGCGCATGTGCGCGCGGAATTCGGGGATGGCGTCCCGGTTCTGGATGGCGGGCCGTGCGAGGTGGGTCTGGAATCCACCGTGGTGGATCTTTCCGGCGATGCGCCGCTGCTGTTGCGTTCCGGCGCGGTGACGGCGGAAGCGCTGTCGCGCGTGCTGGGGCGGGAAGTGGCGCGCGCCGGGAAAGATGCGGGAATCGCCGCGCCCGGCATGCTGCAAAGCCATTATGCGCCGACGCTGCCGCTGCGGCTAAACGCCGATTCCGTGCGGCCCGGCGAGGCTTTGCTGGCGTTCGGGCCGCAGCCGCTAACGGGGGCGGCATATATGCTGAATTTGAGCGAAGCGGGGGATGTGAAGGAAGCCGCGGCGAATCTTTTTGCCTATCTGCGCAGGCTGGATCAAAAAGATTTCACGGGCATCGCCGCCATGCCGGTTCCGCAGGAAGGGCTGGGCGCCGCGATCAACGACCGGTTGATGCGGGCAAGCCGGCGGGATAAATAAAGAATGCAATATACCGCCGCGCGCGTATGCTTATGCGGCGTCCTGTGACGGGCTGCCGCGCTTTCCGGCCCCGGCCTTGCCGAGGAAGATGCGCTTGTTGGGCAGGGCGGAAAGCCACGCCGCGAGGCGTTCGATCTCATTGGCCATGATGTGGGGATTGCCGAAGGATTTGGCCATCACCGCCGCTCCCTGAATGCCCGCAAGCAGGGTCAGCGCATGTGGCCTGGCCTCCGCGCCATGGCCCAGCACGTGAAACTGGCGCTCCGCCCAATCCACGAATTGGCCGTAAATGCCGGCGGCGGCGTTGCCCACGCCTTCCTTGTCGCTTTCGCCGGCATCGGCGATCATGCGATACACCGGGCAACCGTGCCGCGCATATTCCTCCTTCACCTTATCGAAGAACCGCACCACGTGGATCAGCCGCTCGCGCGGGTCGTCCAGGCTGTCGTCAAGGAAGGTGTAAATCTCCTCCAGCGCTCGGCGGCGCTTTTCCAGCGCGGCCATGGCCAGCTCATCCTTGGTTTTAAAATAATAATACACGTTGCCGATGGGAATTTCGGCGTGCTTGGCGATGTCCGCCAATGAGGTGGAGATCATGCCGTGCCGGTGGAACAGCACGGCGGCGGACTCAATCAGCCGGTCGCGCTTGGTGTTGGCGCTGGTGGCGCTGCTCATGCCTTCTGCCCCGATGCACGCTTCATCGGGCAATCATTAACCACAAATTTTACAAATGCAAATTATATCAGTCGAAGATGGAGCCGACCCAGTTGCCCAGCGAATCGAACCCGTTTTCCGGCTTGTGTGGCGTCGGCTTGACAGCGCGGTGCGGGGCCGGCGACTCCGGCGCCGGCACCAGCGGCGGCATGGGTAGCGCCGTTGCGGTTGGTGCGGGCGGCGGCGTAGCGGCAACGGGCGCGGGAGCAGGCGAAAGAGCAGGGGTCGGGGCGGCAGCAGGAACTGGCGCAGACACCGCCGTGACCGCTGCCTTCTTCTCCGGCGGTGCGGCGGCGGTGGGCATCTCCGCCGGTTTGGTTTCCGCCGGTTTGGTTTCCGCGGGCGCAATGGTCAGCGTTTTCTCGGTGGGGCTGCGCTGAATGCTTTGCGAGTCCGAATTCAGCGCCTCCAGGTTGTTCCACGCGCGCTGGTAAAATGTTTTATTCTGGGTGAGCGCCATGTTCAGATAGGTTTTGGCGAGCTGGTCGTCATGCGCCAGGTGCGCGTAAAAGCCCAGGTTGTTGTCCAGCGCCGCGCCCTGGAAATAACGCTGGGCGATGGCCTCGGCGTTTTCCAGCTTGCCGGCGGAGGCGTATACCAGCGCGGTGTTCAGATCCACCTGCTGGTGCAGCGCGGGATGCGCGACGCTGGCGGCCTGAGCCTGCCCCATGGTGGCGATGGCGGCATCGAAATCATGATTGAACGCCTGGGAGAGTCCCATATTGTTCAGCACGGAGGCATTGCCGGGGCTGGCGCGCAACGCTTCCTCGAAATACCCGCGCGCGCCGGTCATATCCTGCCTGCTGGCGGCAATCACGCCCAGCGCGTTGGCGGAGCGCCAGTCATGCGAAGCGGCGCGCGTCTGCGAAAGCATGGTTTCGGCTCCGGACGTATCGCCCTTTTGCAGCAGCGCCAGGCCTTTGCCTTCCTTGGCATGGATGGAAGACGGATCCTGTCCCAGCACCGCATCATATACGCTCAAGGCGCGGTCCGGATCGCCGCCGCGGCGGTAGGCATCCGCCAGCGCGATTTTATACTCCTTGTTGTCCGGATATTTCTCCGCCAGCTGCTGATAATATTGCGCCGCGGCCGCGAAGTTTCCGGCTTCTTCCGAGTCCTGCGCGCTTTTCAGCAGCGTTTCGCTCATGGTGGGCACGTTGGGCCCGTCCATGGAGGATAGATAGGCTTTCGCGTCCGGGATCACCCCCCCGGCTTCTTTTCCGCAGGCGGTGAGCAATAACGGCGCGAGGATAAGCAGGGCGTGTGGCGGACGAATCATCGGATGGCGGCCTTTCGGGTGTGGCGGAAAAGCGCAAGATAGCGGTAAAGCGCGGCTTGCGTCAATAACGCTTAACCGTTGATCGCGTTGGTAAACCCTTCTATGGTGGGGTGCATGACTGCCACGCGAGCCGCCACTTCCTCTCATCGTTTCGTGCACCGGAACCTGTTGGGAATCGAAGGACTTTCCCAGGAAGACGCGCGGTTGCTGCTGGACCTTGCCGAAAGCTATATCGAGAAAAATCGCGCCGCCGACAAGAAACACGCCATTCTGCGCGGCCGCACGCTGATCAATCTTTTTTATGAAAGCTCCACCCGCACCCGCACCTCGTTCGAGCTGGCGGGCAAGCGGCTGGGCATGGACGTGATCAACATGTCCGTCTCCAATTCCTCGGCGAAAAAAGGAGAGACGCTGATCGACACCGCGATGACGCTGAACGCCATGCACCCGGACATCATCGCCGTGCGGCACCCGGAAAGCGGTGCGGTGCACCTGCTGGCGCGGAAGGTCAACTGCGCCGTCATCAACGGCGGCGACGGCTGCCATGAACACCCCACCCAGGCGCTGCTGGATGCGCTGACCATCCGCCGCCACAAGGGGCGCATCGGGGGGCTGATCATCGTCATCTGCGGCGATATCCTGCACAGCCGCGTGGCGCGCTCCAATATGCGGCTGCTGACGCTACTGGGGGCAAAAGTGCGCGTGGTGGCGCCGCCCACCCTGATGATCCCCTATCCTGAAGCGTTCGGCGTGGAAGCCTTTCACGACATGCGGGAGGGGCTGAAGGGTTGCGACATCATCATGATGCTGCGGCTGCAATTGGAGCGCATGCAGGGCAATTTCATTCCCAGCATCCGCGAATACTTCCATTTTTACGGGCTGGACCGCGAGAAGCTCTCCTACGCCAAGCCGGACGCGCTGATTATGCATCCCGGGCCGATCAACCGCGGCGTGGAGATCGACACCGAGCTGGCCGACGACATCCACCGCAGCGTTATCCTGGACCAGGTGGAGATAGGCGTGGCGGTGCGCCAGGCGGTGCTTGAGGTGCTATCGGCGACGGAGGTGATGCAATGAGCGCGCCCGCCGGGTGTCAATACCGTCATTGCGAACGCAGCGAAGCAATCCGGAGGGGTTACCGTCATTGCGAGCGCAGTGAAGCAATCCAGAGAACAAAGATAGATTGCTTCGTCGCTTGCA
>JAFATP010000097.1 GCA_019243895.1 Alphaproteobacteria bacterium | reverse complement strand
CGGTGAGCGCCAGCGCCGCCAGCGCGAAGGCCTGGAGCATGGCGAGCGTCTGCGTCAGCAGTAAAATGCGATGGCGGTTCCAGTGGTCAAGCATCACCCCCGCCAGCGGCGACAGAAAAAGCGCGGGAATCTGGCCGCAGAACAGCACCAGCCCCAGCTTGAAGGAAGAGCCGGTGAGCTGGAACACCAGCCACGACATCGCCACCTGCTGCATCCAGGTGCCGATCAGCGAAATGCTCTGACCGGTGAAAAACAGCCGGAAATTGCGGTAGCTCAGCGAGCGCAGCATGGATCGCGCAGCCATGAATACCTCAGAATAGCGAAAGTTGTTTGGCTTGCGCGCGCCGGAAATGAGCGATGGAAAGCCGCGGCAACGGCCGGTCCAGCCCCAGCCGCTTGCAGCTTTGCGCGAACAGGGTGTGAATGGTGTCGGCGTAAGGTCCCTGGCCGGTCATGCGGGTGCCGAAGGCCGAATCGTTCAGCGCGCCGCCGCGCACGTCGCGGATGCGGCTGAGCACTTTTTCCTTGCGCAGCGGATAATGGGCCTCCAGCCATTCCTGGAATAAATCCTTCACGCCGTAGGGCAGGCGGAGAATGGTATGCCCGGCGGCAATCGCTCCCGCCTCGGCGGCACGCTCCAGCAGCGTGGGGATTTCGTGGTCGGTCAGCCCCGGCAGGATAGGGGCCATCATCACGCCTGCGGGAATACCCGCCTCCGTCAGCTCGCGAATGGCGGCAAGCCGCATCTCCGGGCGGGAGGCGCGCGGCTCCAGCACCCGTGCCAGCTCCGCGTCCAGCGTGGTGATGGAAACAAACACGCGGGCCGCGCCGATGGCGGCCAGCTTTTTCAGCACGTCGATATCTCGCGTGACCAGATGACTCTTAGTGATGATGGTGCCGGGGTTTCTGAATTCGGCCAGCACTTCCAGGCATTGCCGCGTCAGCTTCAGCTTGCGCTCCACCGGCTGGTAACAGTCGGTGACGCCGCTCATCGCCACGGTCTGCGGCTTCCAGGAGGGCGCCCGCAAGGTTTCGGCCAGCAGGGCGGGGGCGTCGGTTTTCACGAAGATCTTGCTCTCGAAATCGAGCCCGGCGGAGAGCCCCAGATATTCATGGGTGGGCCGCGCATAGCAATAAATGCAGCCGTGCTCGCAGCCGCGGTAAGGATTCAGCGAGGCGGTGAGCCCCACATCGGGGCTGTCATTGAAGGAAACCACGCGCCGCGCCGTGTCCTTGAACAGCAATGTTTTGATTTTGCGCGGCGGCTGCCACGCCTCGTCCTCTTCCGGCTCCGGCTCATAGGCGATTTCCAGCCGCTCGAACCGTCCCTTCGGATTGGTCGGTGCGCCGCGTCCGCGCGGCGGGGCGGGCGCGGAAGAAGAATGTTCTGTCATGGTCTGCTACAGGGTCAATGCGATTTGCCATTATGCCGAAAATGCGGGTAAACGCCAGCGGCAAACTGACTGACATTTCGTTGGACGGGACATTTCATATATGGTTTTTATGCGCTGGCAGGTTAGCTATTTTCCGGGAGCTATATGGAAGAAAAACCCACGCCCAAGGCAAAGCAGTCATTCCTGCGCCGGTTCTTTTCCGCGCTCGGTCCGGGCGTTATCACCGGGGCGGCGGATGATGACCCCTCGGGCATCGCCACCTATTCCATCGCCGGCGCGCAGCTGGGAACCTCGCTGCTGTGGATGGCGTTCATCACCTGGCCGCTGATGGGAGCGGTGCAGATGATGTGCGCGCGCATCGGCATGGTTACCGGCGTCGGCCTGGCGGGCGCCTTGCGTCAAAAATTTCCCAAGGCGGTGCTGGTGATCATTTCAGTGGCGCTGCTGTTGGCCAATATTATCAATATCGGCGCCGATCTGGCGGGCATGGCGGATGCGGCGCAGATTCTTACCGGCGGCAATTTTCACCTGTTCGTGGTGCTGTTCGCGGTGGGGATCAGCTATGCCACCGTTTATCTGCGCTATTATCAGATCGCCCGCATCCTTAAGTGGCTGGCGCTGGCCCTGGCAGCATACATCATCACCGCTTTCCTGGTGCATCCCCAATGGGGGAAAGTGCTGCGCGACTCATTTATCCCCACCATGCCCAAAGGGAAGGAGGGATGGGAAACCTTCGTTGCCATTTTCGGCACCACCATCAGCCCGTATCTGTTCTTCTGGCAGGCCTCGCAGGAGGTGGAGGAAGAAAAAGCGATGGGCAGGCGGCTGCTGGTGCGCAGGGAGAATGCGACGCAGCGCGAGATCGTGGATCGGATGATCGATGTGGGCACCGGCACGTTTTTCTCCAACCTGGTGATGTTTTTCATCATCCTCACCACCGCGCTCACACTGCATGCGCACGGCGTAACCCATATAGAAACCTCTAAGGAAGCGGCGCAGGCGTTAGGCCCTCTGGCGGGCGAATGGGCCATGATGCTCTACACCATCGGCATCATCGGCGTGGGCCTGCTTGCCATTCCCACGCTTTCCGGTTCCGCCGCCTATGCATTTGCCGAAACCTTTCAATGGGGGCATGGGCTCGATCAACACTTCAAGCAGGCGCTGGAGTTTTATGCAGTGATCCTTCTCTCCACCCTTTGCGGTGTGGTGATGAATTTCCTACATGTAAACGCCATCCAGGCGCTGTTCTGGAGCGCCGTCATCAACGGCGCGCTGGCGCCGTTCCTGATGCTGGGTATTTTCCTGGTGGCGCGCGATAACCGCATAATGAAAGGACAGCCCAGTTCACGCCTGAATCAGGTGGTCGTAGTGGTGACCATCCTGGTCATGTTCGGC
>JAFATP010000071.1 GCA_019243895.1 Alphaproteobacteria bacterium | reverse complement strand
TCGCCTCCGGGCAGGGACTCGGCCTGCACGCGCTGCCCCTGGAAGCCATGCAATCGGTTGAACCGCGCATAACCGAAGCAGTGTTCGGCGTGCTGGGCGCACGCAAATCCGCGGAAAGTAAAACCAGCTTCGGCGGCACCGCGCCGGAACAGGTGCGGGCGCAGGCCAGGGCATGGCGGGAGAAACTCGCATGAACAAGCTGCTGCCCTTGGCGATGCTCCTGTTGCTGCCGCTCTGCGCCTGCGGGCATAAGGGCTCGCTGAAAACACCTTCTCAGATCGCCGCGGACGAGGCGAAAAAAGAGCATGACCGGCAGAAGACGCTGGAGAAAGATACGCAGGATAATGCCGCGCCCGCCGATCAGCAGCCTTAATCGTCATGGACCATTTTTCCTATAACGCGGAGGGGCGGTATTGCGCGGAGGACGTGCCGCTGCCGCGCATCGCCGATGCCGTGGGCACGCCGTTCTATTGCTATTCGACCGCCACATTGCTGCGCCATTACCAGGTGTTTTCCGCCAGCTTCGCCCATGCCGCGCCGCTGGTCTGCTTCGCGGTGAAAGCCAACGGCAGCCTGGCGGTGCTGGCAACGCTGGCGCAGGCGGGTGCAGGGGCGGATGTGGTTTCCCAAGGGGAAATTCTTCTGGCGCGGAGAGCCGGCGTGCCCGCCTCCCGCATCGTATTTTCCGGCGTCGGCAAGACGGAAGCGGAAATGGCGTTCGCTCTGGAAGAGGGCATTTTCCAATTCAATGTGGAATCGGAGCCGGAGCTGCGCGCACTGAGCGCCGTGGCCTCCGCCAAGGGGGCAACGGCCGCTGTCGCGGTGCGGGTGAACCCGGACGTGGCTTCCGGCACCCACGCGAAAATCGCCACCGGGGCAAAGGACACCAAATTCGGCGTGCCGATGAGCGAGGCGCCGCCGCTTTATGCGCTGGCCGCCGCCCTCCCCGGCATCCGGGTGCAGGGCGTTTCCATGCATATCGGCTCGCAGCTCACTTCGCTCGCGCCCTTCGCCGAGGCGTTTAGCCGCTTGCGCATGTTCGTCGGCACGTTGCGGCAGGCCGGGCATGGCATCCGCACCGTGGATCTGGGCGGAGGGCTTGGCATTCCGTATCATGACGAAGCGCCTCCGCTGCCCGAGGCTTATGCGCAGCTGGTACGGCGGGAAATGGACGGCATCGACGCGCAGCTCATCTTTGAGCCGGGGCGCGTGCTGGCGGGCAATGCCGGCATTCTCGTCACCCGCGTGATTTATGTTAAGCGCACGGCGGGACGGAAATTCATCGTGGTGGACGCCGGCATGAATGATTTAATCCGCCCTTCGCTGTATGAGGCCCATCACGATATCGTGCCGGTGCGCAAGCCGGAAGGCGGCGCCGCCGTGGAAGAAGCAGATGTGGTGGGCCCGGTATGCGAAACCGGGGATATCTTTGCCCAGGCGCGAAAACTCTCTCTCCCCGCCGCGGGCGATTTGCTGGCGTTTCGCAGCGCCGGAGCCTACGGCGCCTCCATGGCGTCCACGTATAACGCGCGGCTGCTGCCGGCGGAGGTCATGGTGCGAGGCAGCGAATTCGCCGTTGTAAAAACCAGGCAATCCTATGAGGAATTATTCAGCCGAGACCGGCTGCCGCCGTGGTTTTAACCGCATTGCTGAATGCGGCCGCCTCTTGCGTCAATAAAAAAGGGAGATGCTGGGCTATCGCGGAGAGGACCGCGTTAATCGCCCGCACTTCCTCCGGGCGGAAATCCGAAAGGACATAATCCGTCACCAGGTTCTTATCGCCGGGATGCCCGATGCCCACGCGCACACGAAAATAATCCGGGCCAACGATCCTGTCGATATCCTTGATGCCGTTGTGCCCGCCGGCGCCGCCGCCTTTTTTTACGCGTACGCCGCCCAGGGGCAAATCCAGTTCGTCATGCACCACGATCAACCGCTCGGGCGGCAGCCTATAAAAGCCCAGCGCCTCCGCCACCGGAAGGCCGGAACGGTTCATAAACGTCATCGGTTTCAGCAGCAGCAGGCGCTGGTTAGCGATGCGGCCATCGGTGAACAGGCCGCCGAATTTTTTCAGGTAAGAAGAAAATTCATATCGCGCGGAAATGGCGTCGGCCGCCATAAACCCCACATTGTGGCGATTGCCGGCATAACGCTCGCCGGGATTCCCCAAACCGGCAAGCAGCCACATGGAAAAACGCTATTTCTTTTCTTCCTTTTTGGCCGCCGGCGTTTCGGCCTTGCCGGCTTCCGCAGGCGCACCGGCAGCGGGCGCGGCAGCCGCGGCGGCGGCGGCGGTGGGCGCCGCCTCCTCTTCCACCTCGGCGCTGCGGCCGGCGATGGTGGCCACCGTGAAGTTGCGGCGAATGGCGGGCGTCACACCCTCCGGAAGCTTCACATCTACGATATGCACGGAGTCGCCGATATTGAGATTCAGCACGTCCACGTCAATATGTGCCGGGATGGCGTCCGGACGGCAGATGCATTCAATGTCGTGGCGCACGATATTCAGCACGCCGCCGCGCTTCAAGCCTGAGGATTTATCCGTGTTCAGGAATTTCACCGGCACGAAGACGCGGATGGTGGTGGTGTCATCCACTTTCAGGAAATCCACATGCTCGATCACATCCGTCACCGGGTGCAGCTGCACATCGCGCGGCAATACCTTAATGACCTCCCCTCCCAGATCCAGCTGCACGATGCGGCTGCGGAAACGTCCCTTGAGATAGCATTGGCGCAATTCCCCGGCGGTCAGCGCCAGCGGCACAGGGAGATAATTCTTGCCGTAAAGCACGCCCGGCACCTTGCCTTCGCGCCGCAACGCGCGGGCGATACCCTTGCCGGCATGGGCGCGGCGTTCGGCTTTCAACGTGGCGGGGACGGCGGTCATAACGGAATTCTCCAGATTTTGCTTAAAGAGTGCGGGATTATAACCATATTGCCAATCCTGTCAATGAGGATGCGGATAGGGTTTTTGCTAGACCGAATCCGCCCAACCTCTTAAATTCAGAATGAAATACGGAGGAGGCAGTGCCCCGATATTCCCCAATCCGCTGGTGCGGCCTGTTGCCGCTGGCCCTTTCCGCCTGCATGATGCGGCCGCAACCGGGGGGCACAAATGTGGATTTCCAGCCGCCTCTTTTTTCGCCGCACTGGGTGGCGGAGCCTTATCCCGCTTCCGGTGATGGCCGCCCCGGCTGCGCTGTAACGGCGGGACATAACGCCATTCGCGTGGTGCTGATGCGGGATGCTTCCCACGCCATCGTGCACCAGGTTTCAAGCGAACGCACAATGGCCCCCGGCGCGGAACTTACGCTTAGGGTCAATCAGCATGTGTACCGTACCGGCGGCGGCATGTTTCCCGCCGGTCAAACAGAGGCCATCGTGCAGGACCTACGCGCCGGCGATGTAGCCTATGTGGAATGGAACGAGCCGGAGATGCGGGGCAATAACTCGCGCAACCCGCCCTTCTCCAACACGCTGCGGCTGGATGAGTTCAACGCGCGCTACGCTGAATGCAAAAGCCGCCTGTAACCGCATAAAAAAACGGGGCTTCACCAGCCCCGCTTTTTATGATCTAGCTTCCTTTACTCGTAATCATCCTCGCGGCCATACAGCCTCTCATAGGCATCCCGCGTCGCATAACTCGCCTTATCCCATGACAGCACGGAGGCGCCGCGGGCGCTTTCCCAGCCGGCGCGTAATTCCGGCTCGATCTCATCATAGGAACGGCCCGGATAACGGCTAAATGCATCGATGCCGTATTTATAAGCCGGCTGGTATGTTTCATAATTCACGGTCGAATCGATATACGGACGGGATTGATAATGATCCCGCCAATAAACATCCTCCGTGGTGGGATTGACGGCCTGGGCTATGCCTTTCCCGGCCAACGCTCCCAGCACCCCGCCGACGCCTGCACCGGCGATAGCCCCCGCCGGGCCTGCCGCCGCCGCGCCCGCAACTGCGCCTTTGGCGGCACCCGCCACCGCGGCGCCTGCCGCAGCCCCGATCGCCGCGCCGACGGCGCCACCCACCGGGTGGTCGCCATGTTGCCCTTCATGCGTAGCGCCCGTATTGGTTTCAAATTCGATATGCTTTTTGTTCTGTGCCATGTCAGCCTCCTCATGTTATGCCCTTATTTCAAAGCGATACACATAAAAAAGCAATCAGCGGCGAAGCCCTGCGCCTAAAGAAGGAATAGGGAATGCGGAAGCGCTATTTCAGGAGGCTGAAATATTCCGCTGCCGGCCCCAGGGCAAGCGACGGCACATAGGTGAGCACGCCCACCAGCACCACCGTTCCCACCAGCACCGAGATAAAAAGCGGCGTATGCGTGGGCAGCGTGCCGTTCGAAGGGGGGATATGATTCTTGGCGGCGAGCGATCCGGCGATGGCCAGCACCGGCACGATCACCCAGAAACGGCCGATCAGCATGCACAGCCCCAGCGCCGTATTATAAAACACCGTGTTGGCATTTAAACCCGCAAACGCACTGCCGTTATTATTGGAGGCCGAGGTGAACGCATACATGACCTCGCTGAATCCTTGCGGGCCTGGATTCATGATGCCCGCCTGGCCCGCCTTGGTCAGCACCGCCACGGCCGTGCCTACCAGCACCGCGAGCGGAGCGATCAGAATCACCACCGAGGCCATTTTCATCTCGAACGCCTGGATCTTCTTTCCCAGATATTCCGGCGTTCGTCCCACCATCAGCCCCGCAATGAACACGCTCACCAGCACATAGATCAGCATTCCGTAGAGGCCGGAACCCACTCCCCCATACACCACCTCGCCGAAATGCATCAGCAGCATGGGCGCAAGCCCGCCCAGCGGCGTGAACGAATCGAGCATGCTGTTGACCGAACCATTGGAGGCGGCGGTGGTGGCGGTGGCCCATATCACCGAGTTGACAATGCCGAAGCGGGTTTCCTTGCCCTCCATATTGCCGCCCGGCTGAAGTGCCGTGTAATGCTGATCCACCCCCAGCGCGGAAAGCAGCGGATTGCCGTTCTGCTCGTAATGCAGGCAGAAAAACAGCACCGGCACATAAATCACCGTCATCGCGATCAGCACCGCCCAACCCTGTCGGATATCGCCCGCCATCTTGCCGAACGTGCAGCATAGCGCCGCCGGAATAAGGAGAATGGCGAGCATTTGCATGAATCCAGAAAGCGGGGTGGGATTGGCGAAGGGATGAGCCAGATTGGCGTTGTAAAGCCCTCCGCCGTTGGTGCCGAGCTGCTGGATTGCCGTTTGGGATGCGGCCAGCCCCAAAGGCAATTGCTGCTTCGTCACCGTTTCGGCTTTTTGCGTGACATTGCCTGCATCATCTTTTTGCTCCGGCGCCTGCGCCGGCTCCACCAGGGGCACTTCGGCATACGCCGCCATGCTCTGCACCACCCCCTGGCTGCCGAGCGCCACCGCCAAAATCAACGACAGCGGCAGGAGAATATAAAGATTGGTGCGCAGCATGTCGGCCCAGAAATTGCCGATGCGGTCGGTATTCTTGCGCGTGAAACCGCGCACCAGCGCCACCAGCACGCTCATTCCCGCCGCCGCCGATAAAAAATTCTGTACCGTCAACCCCACTATCTGACTGAAATTGCTTAAGGTGGTTTCACCGCTATAGGACTGCCAGTTGGTGTTGGTGATGAAACTCACCGCGATATTGAAAGCCAGATCAGGCGATACTCCGCCAAATCCTTGAGGGTTCAGCGGCAGCATTCCCTGCAACAGCAGCAAGACAAACAAGAGAAGAAACCCGGCGAGATTGAAGGTGAGAAACGCCACGGCATATTGGCGCCAGGTCATTTCCTTGTGAGGATCCACCCCGGCCGCCGCGTAACACAGCCATTCCAGCCAGCCCAGCAATTTCACCGGCAGGAATTTCTCACCCGCATACACCCGAGCCATGTAGAGCCCCACCGGCTTCACCAGCAAGAACAGCACCAGCAGGAAAACCAGGATCTGCAATAGGCTGTTTCCGGTCAGGAATTCCAAGGGCAGCGATTCATTCATGGAAACATCTCCGGCTTCAGCAATGCCACCACCAGATAAAGGAAAACCATTCCGCCGACAACACCGCACAGCAGATAAAAGAATGTCATGTCATTCTCCCTTGAGGTTCTCGCATAACCGCACCATCCCATAAGTCAATGCGAAAAATATCACGCCGATCATTCCATAAAAAAACGCCATCGCTGTCCTCATCGCTGAATGTCGCCGGAAGCTAGCATGAAAAAGATGAAAGCAATATGAAAAAAAATCAGGCGGGCTGAACGGACGCCACCGGCACCATCACCGGCTTAAGCGCCGCGCGCGCGGGCGCCGCCAGCGAGGCGTAAATCTGTTTTTCTGCCTCCACCAGCAGGAGCCCGCCGAAGCGCGGAGCCAGTAGCGCGGCGGCGGCTTCCGCATAGGGCATGCATGCGAGCAGCCAGCGCGTGGAAAACGGCGGCACCGCCAGCGCCGCCTGGTGGCGGAGATAGGTAAGACCGGCGCTGCCCAGCAATTCGCGCATCTGGTGCACGGAAAAAGGGCGCCCGTAGCCGAAGGGACTCATATGCGATTGCGCCCATACGCCGATGCGGCTGGGAACCACCGCCAGGATGCGCCCGCCCGGCACCAGCACCCGCGCCGCCTCCCGCATGGTTGCCTCCATGCGCTCGCAATGCTCCAGCGCATGCACCAGGAACACGCGATTGAACGCTTGATCCGGGAAAGGCAATGCGTCATCATGCACCAGCGCCACGCGATTGGATTCTCCGGCGGGGAAGTAAAGCGCGCCGGTAGTGGCGGGCATGGCAATCGCCACGTCGTGCTGCAATTCTCTTTCGCCCAGGAAGGGCACGGCGTACCCCAGCGCCAGCAGCGCCTCGGTGGAGATCAACGGCGGCCAGATCCGCTGCAGGCGGCGGCGCAGCACGGCCTGCACCGTCTCTCCCATTTCGCTGGCGTAGAACTGCTTAAGGCTCATCACGTCGGGAAAGTACATACTTGCGCCAACCTTATGCTGCTGCAAAAATAATAGTACGAGTTTTCACGCTTCATGTCATCCCTCTCCCGCATTCTCCTTATTTTCCTCTGCCTGCTGGCGCAGGGAATCCCGCTTGCGGCGAAGGCCGCGGGCAATACGGCATTGGACAGCGCCTTCCTTTTCGCCAACCGGAGGGATTGGGATAACGCCCTGGCACATGCCACGCGCAGCGGCGACGGCGCGCTGATACGGCTCATCACCTGGGAGTCATTGCTGGACCCGGACACGCACGCATCGTTTCAGGAAATCGCCGCGTTCATGCGCGAACATCCGCAGTGGCCGCAGCAATCGCAGCTGAAATTACGGGCAGAGCAAGCCCTGCGCTCCTCCCAGGTGGATGACGCCACGCTGCTGAATTGGTTTGCCGCCAGCCCGCCCATTTCCGGCACCGGCAAAATGCATTTCGCCGAGGCGCTGATGCGCGGCGGCCAGCCGCGCGATTCCGAACACGTTGTTTTCCTGCTGCGCGAGGCATGGCGGAACGGCGATTTCGATGAGAATGAAGAACAGCGCATCCTCGCCGCTTATGCCGATCTGCTGCGCGAGCAGGATCATATCGAGCGGGAAGACCGGCTGCTGTGGGAGGAAAAAATCAAACCCGCGCTGCGCATGCTGGATATTCTCTCCGGCTCCTACCGCACCCTTTCGCGGGCGCGCATCGCACTGTTGACGGACGCGCGCGATGCGCCGTTTCTAAATTCCCAGGTGCCTGCGGCATTGCAGGCTTATCCCGGCCTGCTCTATGCGCGCATGGGCTGGCACGCGCGGCGCGGCGACGAGGCGGGCGTGCGCGCCATTCTCCTGAACACCCCGGCTTACGTGCCTTATCCGGAAAAATGGTGGCGCATGCGCGAGCCCCAGGTGCGCAAGGCCATTGCCGAACGGGATTATGTTTTAGCGCGGCGCCTGCTGGAACATCACGAGCACCACGAGAACGGCGACCTGGCGGATGCGCGCTGGCTTTCCGGCTGGCTTTTTATGGCATTCGGCCATGACGCGCAGAACGCCTATCTTCAATTCTATCACCTGGCCGAGGAAGTGAAGAGTCCCGGCAGCAAGGCACGGGCCGAATACTGGGCAGCACGCGCGGCGGAAAAGCTCGGCGACCAGGAAGCCGCCCGCGACTGGTACGGCACGGCGGCGGAGTATCCGACGACCTTTTACGGGCAGCTGGGCGCGGTGAAGCTCCGCGGCAATGCTTCGCTGCGGTTTCCGGCAGAGCCGGCGGTAAGCGCCGCCGCGCGGCGCAATGCCGAGCGCAGCGATCTGGTGCGCGCCATGCGTCTGGCCGCGGCGGCCAAGCAGCCCGATATGGCCACCACCCTGCTTAACGCCGCTATCGATGCGGCGGATGGTCCGGAGAGCATCGCCGCCATCGCCGGCATTGCCGCCGCCGGCGATACGATGCTCGGCGTACGTGCCGCCCGGCGCGCCCTGCAGCGCGGCATCATTCTGCCGCATGCGGGTTATCCGCGCCTGAAATTATCGCCGGACGCGCCGGAACCGGCATTCGTTCATGCGGTGATCCGGCAGGAAAGCGATTTCGATTTAACCGCGCGCAGCCGCGCGGGCGCCATTGGGCTGATGCAGCTGCTGCCTGCCACCGCCCGCGAGACGGCGCGCAAGACCGGCTACGGCTTTAAGCCCATCCGGCTTTACGAGGCGCGCTACAATGTGCAGATGGGCAGCGCTTATTTAGGCCGCCTGCTGCGGGCGTATCACGGATCTTACGTGCTGGCGGCGGCGGCGTATAATGCCGGGCCGGGCCGCGTGCGCGAGTGGATCGGCATGTTCGGCATGCCAGGCGGCGGCGTGGATGGCACGGCGGAGTGGGTGGAAAAGATTCCATATGCCGAGACGCGCAACTATGTGATGCACGTGGTGGAGAATTTGGAAGTATACCGTCAGCTATTGGGCGGAGGGCCTTTGCGCATGGCGAGTGATGGGGCGGCGAGCGGCCAATAGCCTCAGCGGCTAACAATCCTCATAACAGTTATTGCTGACGGGAGGAACATAGGATACGTCATTGTCCTGCGAGTAATACGTGTCCCACGTGCGGCTGCGCTTGTGAGTGCCGGACGCGGTAGCGCACGACACCAGCATCACCGCGATGCAAACATGCAAAATAATCGAATTCGCCCCAGAACGCATTTTTTGTTTTCCTTTGTTTATCGTATCGCATCTTCCGACTTACGCCCCAGCCTCCTGGCGCCGCAGGCGGCTGTTAAACTGCCCGTAAGTGAAATAAATAAGAAATCCGAGGATAAAATAGGGAATCAGGTTGATGAATGTTTTCCACAGCGTGGAGATCAACAGCATGCAGGAGAGTATTCCCAGCACCGGCACCACGCGCGGGAACGGCACCTTGAAAGGCCGATGCAGCTCCGCTTCCTTCAGGCGCATGTAGAGCACCGTGAAACAGATGATGGCGAATGCCATCAGCGTTCCCAGATTCACCAGATCGCCCAGATCCTCGATCGGCGTCATTCCCGCCACGATGCCGGAGATGATGCCGACCACGATCGTATTGATCCACGGCGTCTTGAAGCGCGGATGCACATGGCTGAAAACCGAAGGCAGCAGGCCGTCTCTGGCCATGGTATAGAAAATGCGCGTCTGGCCATACATCAGCACCAGCATCACCGAGGAAAGACCGCAGATGGCGCCGATCTTCACCACGAAGGCCAGCCATGGCAGGCCGATGGCGTCCACCGCCACCGCGATGGGATCCGGCACGTCCAGTGTGGAATATTTGACAATGCCCGTCAGCACCAATGACACCAGCATGTAGAGAATGGTGCAGACGGTGAGCGAGCCGAGAATGCCGATCGGCACGTCGCGCTGCGGATTCTTTGCTTCCTGCGCCGCCGTGGAAACCGCTTCGAATCCCACATAGGCGAAGAAGATATAGCCCGCGCCGCGCAGAATGCCGCTCCAGCCGAAATGCCCGTATTCTCCTGCGTTCTGCGGCACGAAGGGATGCCAGTTGGCGGGCACAATGTAAAACGCT
>JAFATP010000047.1 GCA_019243895.1 Alphaproteobacteria bacterium | reverse complement strand
GCGAGGGCGGCAACCGCAATTTCGCGCCCACCTTTCCGATGCTGGATATCCTGTTCGGCACGTTTTACATGCCAAAAGACCGGTTGCCGCAGGATTACGGCGTCACCGATCCGCACTTTCCCGAAGGCTTCTGGGCGCAGATGCTGTATCCATTCCGGAAGCATTAAGCCCATATTCGCTTGCCGCCGCCGTTCGCCTTGGCTATGGTGCCGCGCATGACGGACGCCAATTCTGAACTTGTCCAGAGGCTTAATATCATCCTGCAAAACGCGCTTGCCGGCATCAATCAGTATTTCCTGCATGCCCGCATGTTGAAGCATTGGGGGTTTATGAAACTGGCGGATCATGAATATAAGGAGTCCATCGAGGAAATGCGCCAGGCGGATCAGCTGGTGGAGCGCATTCTTTCGCTGGGCGGCGTTCCCAATATGCAGGCGATCGGCAATCTTTCCATCGGCCGCGACGTGGAGGCGGTGCTGCGCGCCGACCTGGTGCTGGAGGAGCGGGCGCATCAAGGTCTGGATGCCGCGTTGCAGCTGAGCGCGGGCCAAGGCGATAATGCGACCGCGCGCCTGCTGGAAGTGATTCGCAGGAACGAGGAGGAGCATATGGCATTCTTGAGAACCCAGCTTGAGCTGCTGGATGATGTAGGCACGGACGCTTATCTGCAGATGCAAACGTAAATTTTAGGGAGAAGAAAATGTTTCGTAAATGGATCATTGCCTTGATAGGAGTGTGTATGGCTTCCACCGGCGCCAAAGCGGCAGACCTCGACAATACGCTCTATATGGATTTGAAGGATGGCCGCGTGGTTATTGAAATGCGGCCCGATCTCGCGCCGAAGCACGTGGCGCGCATCAAGGAGCTGGTGCGGCAGGGGTTCTATGACGGCGTGTCGTTCCACCGCGTCATTGACGGCTTCATGGCCCAGACGGGCGATCCCACCGGCACCGGCAGCGGCGGCTCGGGCAAGAAGATCAAGGCCGAATTCAGCAAGGAAACGCATTCCCGCGGCACGGTTTCCATGGCTCGTCCGGGAGATGTCAACGGCGCCGACAGCCAGTTTTTCATCGTGCTGAAGGATTCGCCGTTTCTTGACCGGCAATACACCATCTGGGGCAGGGTGACCTCCGGCATGGAGTATGTGGACAAGATCAAGAAAGGCGACGCCGACAATAACGGCAAGGTTACCGATCCGGATAAGATCATCAAGATGCAGGTGGCATCGGACGTGAAGTAGAATTCTGGATTCAGGATTCTGAATTCTGAATTCAGATGCGAACTTCACAATTTGACTTCGCGCTTCCCGAGGCGCTGATCGCCACGCGGCCCGCAGTGCCCAGGGATTCGGCGCGGCTGCTGGCCGTGGGGGAGGCGCTGCAAGACTGCTCCGTGCGCGATCTGCCGGCATTCCTGAAGCCGCATGACGTGCTGGTGTTCAACGATACGCGGGTGATTCCGGCGCGCATCTTCGGCATGCGCGGCGCGGCGCGCATTGAGCTCCTGCTTCTTAAATCCATTTCATCGGAAGACTGGCTGGCTTTCGCGCGGCCCACGAAACGGCTGAAACCGGGCGATGCGATTCATATTGCGCCCGGCGTAACCGCTGGCGTGGTGGAAAAGCGCGAAAGCGGCGAAGTGGTGCTGCGTTTTCCGCATGGGCGTCAGGCGCTTGATGTGCATGGCTCGATGCCGCTGCCGCCGTATATCGCCCGCAAGCGGGAAGCCGATGCGCGCGATCGGGAGGATTACCAGACCGTCTATGCGCGGCGCGACGGCTCCGTGGCCGCGCCGACGGCGGGGCTGCATTTCACGCCGCAATTATTGCAGGCGGTGGAGCGGGCGGGCGCCGCGCTGGCTCATGTGACGCTGCATGTGGGGGCGGGAACGTTCCTGCCGGTGAAAACGGAGAATCTCTCGGCGCACGTGATGCATAGCGAGGCGCTGGAAATCTCAAAAGAAGCGGCGGCAACCATCAACGCCGCCAAAGCGGCCGGCGGGCGCATTGTCGCGGTAGGCACCACCTCCTGCCGCGCCCTGGAAAGCGCGGCGGACGGGGCGGGCGTCATCCATGCGTTCACCGGCGAGACGGATATTTTCATCGCCCCCGGCTATTCATTCAAAGCGGTGGACATGCTGCTCACCAATTTTCACCTGCCGCGTTCCACCCTGTTCATGCTGGCCTGCGCTTTTTCTGGCACCGAGCGTATGAAAGCGGCGTATGCGCATGCCATCGCGCACGCATACCGTTTTTATTCATATGGCGACGCCTGCCTGCTCAGCCGGGCCCCGATAATCGGGGAAGGAAAAATAAGATACTGAATTATTATCATATATATTTATAAATGTTATTGGATTCCAAACGTTGTAAAATTAAGCCATGCCGATATTAACCGAATATCCGGATCTCCAATTCCGATGTAACTTGCCGGATGGAAGAAAAATTACCGACGAAGCTGATTTACGCTGTCGATGGCACGCTGTTTTGCCCCAATTATCACCGGAGAAACTATTGGATATATTGCTTCACGAAACCGGTTT
>JAFATP010000001.1 GCA_019243895.1 Alphaproteobacteria bacterium | reverse complement strand
CGGAATCTTATTGTTTAGAGCGTAAGTAAATGGCCTTTGTTCGCCTGGAAAAGGCCAACCATCTGCTTTCATTGTCATATACACGATAGCTTTTCGTAATGGCCCGGCCACTTACAACTGGGATTTTCTCCAATCATATAATATATGGTAATCTTTAATAATTGATTCGTATCGGGCAAGAATGTCGCCAAAGCTATGGCGGAAACTAGATAGTCAAAGCCCGTCAGAAAAGGCCATCTTCGAACTAAGAAAAATGAACAATAGCGTTGAGCTACGATCATTTTATTCACTACTGTCCAGGTGGTGGGCGGTAATGGATTCGAACCATCGACCTCCACGATGTCAACGTGGCGCTCTAACCAGCTGAGCTAACCGCCCTTATCCCATGGCCTTTAGGGATTAGGCATTAGGGCAGGGGGATGCAAGCGAAATCTGGCCCGCTCCCCGAAAGAATGGGCTGCATTACACGGCCTCAATCGCTTCCCGGCAGCAGCAGGCGCTCCACACGCCCTCCCTTTACCAGATGCGTGTCGATAATCTCGTCCGCATCCTCCTGATTGCGGCAGGTGTACCACGTGCCTTCAGGGTAAATCACGATGCAGGGGCCGAGTTCGCAGCGGTCCAGGCATCCCGCGGCATTGATGCGCACCTTGGGCAGATTGAGCGTCTTGACGCGGTCCTTCAGGTAATCGCGCAGGCTTTCTGCGCCCTTGTCGGCGCAGCAGCCGCGCGGATGGCCCGGCTCACGCCGGTTAAGGCAGCAAAACACATGCGAGACGTAAAACATCTAAAAGCGGTAGACGTAGTAAAACAGCGCATTATTCAGGAAATGCAGAAGGAGGATCAGGATCACCGGTGAAAGGTCTACGCCGCCCAGATCCGGCAGGATGCGGCGGATGGGCTTCAGCGCCGGCTCCACCAGCCGGTTCAGCACGTCTTCCAGCCGAAACACTAGCGGGTGCCCGCGATTGACGATCTTGAAATAGATCAGCAGGCTCAGAATCACCCAGGCGAACACTACCAGGCTATAGAGGTTGATCACCTCGGAGATAAGCTGGATAAACGGATTCATGCGATCCTCCTGAAGACGTTGGGTTATGCTATCATACTAGGCGGGCTTTGCAATCAGCGACTCCTGCATGCTCATGCAGTGCAGCGTGCCGAATCCCCACACCAGCTCCACGCTGTGAATGCCCACCACTTCGCGGCCGGGGAAGCATTGCGCGAGTAAGGAAAGCGCCACGCGGTCAGCTGGATCGTTGAAGGTGGGCACCAGCACCAGCGAATTGGTGATAAGAAAATTAGCATAGCTGGCGGGCAGCCGCGTGCTTTCGAAGTAAAGCGGCCGGGGCATCGGCAGCTCCACCACGTCCAGCGGCTTGCCGCGCTGGTCGCGCGCGCGCTTCAGGCGCTTGAGATTGTCCCGCAGCGCCGCATGGTTTTCATCCTTGGAGTTGTTCTCCACCGCGATTGCCACCGTGCCCGGGTTCACGAACCGCGCCAGGTCATCCACGTGGCCGTGCGTATCGTCTCCCGCAATGCCGCTTCCCAGCCAGATTACCTGCTCTGCGCCCAGCCATTGCGCGAAAATAGTCTCATAATCATTGCGCGTAAAGCCGGGGTTGCGCACCTGCGTATCGGAAAGCAGCCATTCCTCCGTGGTGAGCAGCGCGCCTTTGCCGTTTGCGTCGATGCCGCCGCCCTCGAATACGATGTGACGGCCCTTGTAACGCGGCTTGATCAGCGGCAGTTTCAGCCGTTCATTCAGATGCTCGCGTAAGCCGTTATCCAGCCGGTGATTGGAATATTTCGCCCAGCCGGTGCTGCGGAAATCCAGCATGGTTTTGCCCTTCGGCCCGTAGACGAATACCGGGCCGGTGTCGCGCATCCAGCCGCGATTGGTGCGGGCACGGAAAAACTCCACATTCTTCAGATTCGCATGCGCGCGCGCCAGCATTTGCCGCGCCTGTGCCTCCGCGCCGGCATTTTGCACCACCAGCCGCACTTTCTGGCTTGCGCTGATATGGCGGATGATCTCCGCCTGTATCCAGGGAATCGGCCCGAACCGCCCCGGCCAGTCCGCCTTCTGATGCGGCCAGGCAAGCCACACGGCGGCTTGCGGTTCCCATTCGGCGGGAAGGGCATAGCCGCCGGACGGAGAAGAACTACTTCTCACTTCCCGTCCACCGCTGCGTCAATCCGCCATACGCATCGATGCGGCGGTCGCGGAAGAAGGGCCAGTTGCGCCGCTTTTCCTCAATCATCGCGGGATCGATCTCCGCCAGCAGCACTTCTTCCTTGTCGGCGCTGGCCCGCGCGATGATGCGGCCATAAGGATCGGCGACAAAGGAATGCCCCCAAAACTCTAACCCGTCACCGGAGAGTTTTTCATGCCCGATACGGTTGCAGGCGGCCACATATACGCCGTTGGCGATGGCGTGCGAGCGTTGGATGGTGACCCATGCATCCAATTGCGCCTCGGCCCATTGCGCTTTTTCGGAAGGATGCCAGCCGATGGCGGTGGGATAGAAAAGAATATCCGCGCCCTGCATGGCGGTAAGCCGAGCGCCTTCGGGGTACCACTGATCCCAGCATACCAGCGTGCCGATGCTCCCTGCCGACGTGCCGAACGTCTGAAAGCCGGTGTCGCCGGGCGTAAAATAATATTTCTCATAAAACAGCGGGTCGTGCGGAATATGCATTTTGCGGTAGAGCCCCTTAAGGGTGCCGTTTCGCTCCAGCACCACCGCGGTGTTATGATAAATCCCGGGCGCGCGCCGCTCGAAAACCGAACCGATGACGACCATATTTTTTTCGCGCGCGAATGCCGCCAACGCCTCCGTGGTGGGGCCGGGAACCGGCTCTGCCAGGTCAAACAGCGCCGGGTCTTCCCTCTGGCAGAAATATTCGGAGGCAAACAGCTCTGGCAGGCAGGCCACCTCCGCACCTTGCGCCGCCGCCTGCTCCAGCAGGGCAAGCGCCGTTTGCACATTGGCCTCGCGCTCGGGCGCGCAGCGCATCTGGATCAGTGCGATGGTGAGTTTATTAGCCATGCGGCGCATTAACATATTCGTTTACTTCGCGCAAGTTGACGGAAAGGCCGCAAACCGCATAGAGTGTGCGCCATGCTGGTGTTTGCTCATAATGCCGAGGCGCGGCTCGCGGAAACGCTGGGGGAAATGCGGGAACAGCGCGCCAGCTGGACGGTGGTGCTGTTCCACCTCTCCCAGCTGATGAAGCAATATAAGAACGATTATCAGATCAATATCGCCGTCAACCTGGTCAAGGATCTGCTGCGCGAAGACGATGGCGCCATTTACCTGTTCGTGGACGGCAATCTGGCCGTGCTGTGCAATAACCTGCACCCGGCGCTGCTGAACAAGCTGATCTTCCAGTTGCGCTATTTGTATATGGACGATCCGCTAGCCTATACGCCCGACGGCGCGGAGAACCCGGCGTTCTGCACGGTGTATCCCCTGGCGGAGCGGTGGGTGGAATGCATGCGGGACGCCACGCGCTTCATGACGCGCGCGGCGCGGTCGCAGCAAGTGCAGCAGGAGCGGGCGGCGCAGGCAATTCCGCCGGGCGGAGGGTATTTCGGCGTGGAGCAGCTGGCAGCCATTGAGCGCGGCCTGCAGCAAGCGGATATCATGCAAGCGCTGCACCGCCAGCCGGTATGTGCCATCACCGCGGACGGCAGTTTCCGGCGCGTCTTCGATGAGCTGTATATCAGCGTGGCCCAAATGCGGGAGATGCTGCATCCGGAGGTGGACCTTCTGAGCAATCGCTGGCTGTTTAAATATGTGACGTATAGTTTAGATCAGCGCGTGCTCGGACGGCTGCAGACGAATTTCGCGGAATATCTGGTGAGCCCGGTCAGCCTGAATATGAATGTGGAAACGCTGCTCTCCGAGCATTTCCGGGCGTTTGACGAGGTGCTGACACCGACGCTGAAAGTAGCCATCGTGCTGGAGATTCCGGTGGTGGATGCGTTCGCCGATATGGCGGCATTCATGTATGCGCGGGATACCGTGCAGAAACAGGGATACCGCGTGTGCATTGACGGGCTTTCGACGCAAAGCTTTATCCACGTCGATCGCATCCGGCTGGGCGCGGATTTAATGAAGCTGCAATGGAATGCCGACAGCAAGGAGGATCTCACCTCGGAGGCCAACCGCACGTTATCCGCCGCCATCCGCCTATGCGGCAATTCCCGGGTTATTCTGTGCCGCTGCGACACTAAGGAGGCGGTGGAATATGGCCAGTCACTGGGCATTTCTCTGTTTCAGGGCCGTTACCTCGATACGCTCATTCACCCCCAGCCTACGGGAAAAAATTAAATGCGCATTTCGTCTCTCCTTTTTCACGGCGTGGTGGGCGTTCCCGGTGGCTTAATCGCCGCAGGAGTAATCTGGTCACTGGCGCTGGGGTTTGCTGCCGGCAATTACGCTTGCAGCCTGGTGCATCGCCTGCCGCGCGGGAAATCGCTGCTGGAGCATAAGCCTTATTGCGGCAGTTGCGGCACCCCGCTGGCCACGCGCGACCTCTTTCCAGTGGTGTCGGCCCTGATGCTGAATCACCGTTGCCGTTACTGCGGCGCGGCCATCCCGACCTCGCATCTCTGGACGGAAATTCTGATCGGGCTGCTCTTTACGGCGTGCTATCTGCAATTCGGGTTTTCCGAGCGTTATTTCCTGGTGGCGGGTATCGGGGTGTTTTTTATTATCCTGGCGGCCATTGAGATCAATGACGGTATTTTGATGCCGAAGGTAATGGCGGCAACGGCGGTATGGGGCATGCTGCTGCGCACGCTGGCGGATAGGGAGCTGTATAATTTCATCGGCGGCGCCCTGTTTGCGTTGTTCGTGGGCCTTCTCCTGTGGAAGGAAGGCATCCGCCGCGTCAACCATGTGTATGTGCCGCCGCCGCAGGTTATGTTGATCGTGCTGTGCGGCGTCTGCGTGGGCCTGGCGCGGCTGCCGCAGTTTTTTGTGCAGTTCGGGCTTTATTGGATCGCCTGCTGGCTGTGGAAACATCGCAAGGGCAGGGTTCCGGCCAGCGTGCCTGCCGCTCTGGCCACGCTGTGCATTCTGCTTATTCCACGGTGACTGATTTGGCGAGATTGCGCGGCTGATCCACATCCGTGCCTTTCAGCAATGCCACGTGATACGCCAGCAACTGCACCGGCACCGTGTAAAGCAGCGGCGTGATGAAGGGGTGGGCGTCCGGCAGCACGATGCAGGCGGCGGCGATGCCGCCCAGCGCCGCCGCGCCGGCGCGGTCGGTTAAAGCAATAATCCTGCCGCCGCGCGCCGCCGCTTCCTGAAGGTTGGAGGCGGTCTTTTCGAACAGCCCGTCACTCGGTGCAATAGCGATGATCGGCACGTGCTCGTCGATCAGCGCAATGGGGCCGTGCTTCATTTCCCCCGCTGCATATGCCTCGGCATGGATGTAGGAGATTTCCTTGAGCTTCAGCGCTCCTTCATGCGCAGTGGCATAGGCGGTGCCGCGCCCGAGATAAAGCACGTCGCGCGCTTCGACGATATCGGCGGCGACGCCGGCGATGGTTTCATCCAATTCAAGCGCCTGCGCCAGCAGGGAAGGGGTGGTCAACAGCGCGTGCGTTAATCGCTGCAGGACGTTCGCCTCCAGCGTGCCGCGCGCCTGCGCCAGCATCAGCGCCAGGCACGCCAGCACGCCGAGCTGGGCGGTATAAGCCTTAGTGGACGCCACGCCGATCTCCGCGCCCGCCAGCGTGCGCAGCACGACATCCGCCTCCCGGGCCATGGTGCTTTCCGTCACGTTGACAATCGCCACGCAGCGATGATGCTGGCGCGCATACCTCAATGCCGCCAGCGTATCGGCAGTTTCGCCGGATTGGGAGATGGCCACCGTCATCTCGTTTTCGCGGAGAATGGGGGTACGGTAGCGGAATTCGGAGGCGATATCGAGGTCCACCGGCAGGCGGGCCAAGTCTTCAAACCAGTAGCGCGCCACCAGCGAGGCGAAAAACGAAGAGCCGCACGCCACCAGGTGCAGCCGGTTCAATGCATGCAGCGCCATCGGCAGCGCTGGCAATACGAAGCGCTGGCGAGCGGCATCATAATACGCACTCAAGGTTTCGGCCAGCACCGCGGGCTGTTCGTAAATTTCCTTCTGCATGAAATGGCGGTAATTCCCTTTGCTGACGGCCAGGCCGATATCGCTCACCGTGGTAACCGTGCGCTGCGCCTCACTGCCGTGCTTATCGAAGATCACGGCGCTTTTCGGCGTGAGGATCGCCCAATCGCCTTCCTCAAGATAGGCGACGCGGTTGGTAATATGAGCCACCGCCACCGCGTCAGATCCCAGCAGCATGCAGTCTTTTCCATAACCGACGGCAAGCGGCGCGCCGCGCCGGGCGCCGATCAGCAGCTCGGGCGCATCGCGGAAAATCAGTGCGAAGGCGAAGGCCCCCCTGAGCTGCGCAATGGCGGCGGCGGCGGCTTTTTCCGGCGCATAACCCTGATCCAGCAACGAGGTGACAAGCACGGGGATGACTTCCGAATCGGTCTGGCTGGAGAAGGAATAGCCTTTGGCCTGCAACGCGTCGCGCAGCTCAGCGAAATTCTCGATAATGCCGTTATGCACCGCCGCCACGCGCCCGGTTGCGTGCGGATGCGCGTTGCTTTCCGAAGGCGCGCCGTGAGTGGCCCACCGCGTGTGGCCGATGCCGGTGGCGCCGGGAAGCGGTGCTTTTTCCAGGAGCGCCGCCAGGTTGGAAAGCTTCCCCGCCGCGCGGCGCCGTGCGATGGAACCATCGCTGACCGTGGCGATCCCCGCAGAATCATAGCCGCGATATTCAAGCCGCTTCAACCCTTCCAGCACGGATTCCGCAACCGGTTGATGACTGGTAATGCCGATAATGCCGCACATTGGCACGATCTCGTTAATTGCGCTTGCCGCCCAGCAGCGCCAGCGCCAGCGCGCCCAGGCCGACCGCCTGGCCGCCTTGCCCAGCCTCGCCAAGCGGCAGCAGCGACATGGATTGGATGCCGAGCCGCCCCGGCCCGGTGAAGCGGTTCATGGTGATGCTGGAGGAAGCCAGCAGGCCGGTGGCCAACTGGGTCAGCGTGGTGGCCATCGACACCGTGGGGTCCTTGTAAAGCCAGGCGCCCGGTTCCACATCGATCTGTTCACCATCTGACAGAATCACTTCGAAAACATTCCCGTAACCGTGCAGCCAGACGATGCCGTCAGCGCTTTCGGCAAAGAATTTATCAATGAAAAAACCGTTGCCGCCGAACAGGATGTTGGACACGCCGCGCACGCGCTCGAACGTATAATCGATGTCGCCGGTGGCCGCCAGAAACTGATGTTCGCGCACATGCAATTGCTGGCCGCGCTTCAGGTGCATGGGGAAAATATGGCCGACGCCGTCGCGGCTGAAGGCGATCGGCCCGCTGCCGGTGGCTTCCGTCATGAAGATCTGCATGCCGGATAACGCGCGCTTGAACACCCCGCGCAGCGATTTTACACCGATCTCCACGCGCGGGCTTTTCCACAGCAGGGTATGGTGTTCGAAATAAACGCTGCTGCCCGTGCTTAGCTCCACGGTGAGCGCGGGCACCAGCTCGCCATCCAGATGATAGCTTATGCCGCCGAAACGTTCCGCTTGCGCAATGGTAGGCAACAGGGAAGGGCTACGCATAAAGGCTCAAGAAAAAAGGGCGCATATGCGCCCTTTTTTTAAGGGTTTCTGATTGATTACGCCGCTACTTTTTCCTTCTCCTCGCGTGATTTTTCGCGGTTGCCGCGGGTTTGATAGCCGGTTCCGGCGGCGGAAATGATTTTGATCTCGCCGGTGAGTTCGCCGCCGCGCGCAATTTCGATTTCGCCGTAAGTGATCTTCCCGCGCACTTTGCCGGTGGCATTGATGACGAGGCGGCCTCTCACCACCAGGTCACCCTCGAATAATCCGCTGATCTCGGCGTTTTCAATGGTGGCGTTGCCTTTAAACGAGCCGGATTCCGCGATCTCCACGGTGACGACATCGTTGAGCGTGGCATCCACCTTGCCTTCGATGACCAGCCGGTCGCACGTCGCGATTTCGCCTTTCAGCAGGATATCGGCACCGACCGTGAGCATGCGGCGGGTATCCTTCTGGCGTTCCGGAGCGCCCATTATGCCGGCGGGAGCGGGAGCGTGACCTGTTGGCTGTCCGGCTTTGGGGTCTGCCTGGCGCGGACGGACCGGCTCATGAGCGGCGGCGGGCCGATAGCCGGCGGCAGCGGAGGGCAACGGTTGCGGGCGCTGGGCGCTATCCGGGGAAGTGGAGCGCGCGGCGGCATTCATTTGATAGCTGCTGGCCACGCCGGAGCCGGCCGCAGAGGCCGCCGCCGCGGGTGGCGTGGAAGGCTGGGCGGGAGCGCGCTCCGGCGCAATCACTGTGGCGGATTCCACGAAACTGCTGCCGAGCAGCGAGCCTTGGGCGGTAGGGGTTTCATCGGAGGCGAAGGGTTCATTTTCTTTATCTGCACGGCGGAACATAGGCTAACTCCCGGAAAAGTCGTTAAAACAAAGCAACAGGGCCGAATTGAGTGGCTCACAGTACAATACCGAATAGGATTTTGCCATAGTAAAATGAGCATTATTCGGTATGCGGCGGGAGGATGACAAGGCGCAAGTTTCTTGTCAGGATGATGACAATTGAAACAAAACTGCAACATTCCTCTGCTACAATGAACCAGATCGATAGAAGATATTAAGTCTTTGTTCATTTTTAGCTTTTACCACTCGTAGAGAGGCACATCATGGCTGGATCAGGCCGTCTGCAATCCGACCCGCTGTTTCAGGGGCTTACGCGCCCGACAATGATTTTCGGCGTAAGTTATATGTTTTTCGTGCTGAATATGGCCATCTGCTTGGTCATTTTCATCAACTCGCAAAGCTTCCTGATTCTGCTGGGCGTGATGCCGGTACTGCATCTTTGCGCTTACATCATTTGCCTGAAGGAGCCCCGGGCATTGGAGATGTTCATGGTGAAGATGAAGAAAGGACTCAAATGCCTGAACCGCGTTTATCACGGCAACACGAATTCGTATGATCTGTATTAAAGTCATTTGGGCGGGAACAGCGCCAGGAGACGGAAATGCGGCTTACTAAGCGCAAATCCGCTAAGGCGCGTTACGTACATCGCGAAACCAGCGAAGCGGATTTCATTCCCTATCTCTACCACTGGGATGACCAGACGATCATTACGCGCAATCAGGCGTTCCTTCAGGTGATCCGCGTGGACGGCTTTTCCTTTGAGACGGCGGACGACGAAGACGTGGACATGAAAAAAATGGTGCGCAATTCCTTGCTGAAAAGCATGGGGGATGGAAGCTATGCGGTGTGGTTTCACACCATCCGGCGCCGGCAGAGCGCGTATCCGGGGGGCAAGCAGCCGCCCGGTTTCGCCGGCGAGCTGGACCGGCAATGGCATCGCAAGCACGATCATAAAGATTCTTATATCAACGAGCTTTATATCACGATCGTGCGCAAGCCGGACACCAAGGGCGCGGTGGCCGTTCACCATTACCTCAAGCGCGCCGCCGAGGCCGGCAACAAGCAGCTGCAGATTCAATCGATACGTGAATCGCAGAAGGAGCTGGAAGAAACGGTGCAGCGCCTGGTCGCCACCTTTAAGGATTACGGCGCGCGGGTGTTGTCCGTGGTCGAACGCGACGGGCTTTATTATTCGGAGCCGATGGAGTTCCTGGGCAAGCTGGTGAATTGCGGTTATTCCCAGCCGATGCTGCTTTCCGACATCGACATCGCGCATTATCTTCCCACCTGCCGGCTTTATTTCGGCGGCCGTGCGCTGGAGGCGTGCGGGCGGCACGGGCGGCGCTTTGCCACGCTGGTCAGTATCCGCGAATACGCTCCCGCCACCGCGGCGGGACTGCTGGACGGATTTTTGCAGCTGCCGTTCGAGTTTATTATCGCCCAAAGCTATATCTTCCATAACCGCTCGGTGAACATCAACCGCATGCAGGTGCGCCAGCGCCGAATGATCGCCGCGGAGGACAAGGCCATCTCGCAGGTGGCGGAGATCAGCGATGCGCTTGATATGGCGATGTCCGGCCATGTGGCGTTCGGCGGACACCAGCTGTCCATCCTGTGCTATGACGACAATCTGGAAACCCTTGAGAAAAATACGTCTATGGCCATTGCCGAGCTGGTGAACGTGGGCATTAACCCGGTGCGGGAGAAATTCTTTCTTGAGCAGGCATATTGGGCGCAGCTGCCGGCGAATTTCGATTTCATCGCCCGGGGCTCCGATATCAACACCATGAACCTTGCGGGATTCGCCTCGCTGCATAATTACCCCACCGGCAGAATCAGCGGCAATCACTGGGGCGACGCGGTGACCGTGCTCGATACGTCATCGGGCACGCCGTATTTTTTCAACTTCCATCAGCGGGACGTGGGGCACACCACCATCATCGGCCCCACCGGCTCCGGCAAAACCGTGCTGATGAATTTTCTCTGCGCGCAGGCGCAGAAATTCAACTGCCGCACCTTCTTTTTCGATAAAGACCGCGGCGCCGAGATTTTCATCCGGGCCATGGGCGGAAAATATACGCTGCTGGAGCCGGGCAAGCCATGCCACTTCAATCCGCTGCAACTGCCTGACACCCCAGAAAACCGCGGATTCATCGCCGACTGGCTGCAAACGCTGGTTACCACGCATGACGAGCAGTTTACCACCGAAGACCGCGAGCGCATCAACGAAGCCGTTAACGGCAATTACAAGCTGCAATGGCAGGACCGCATTCTGCGCAATATCGCGCCGTTCCTGGGCATTGAAGGCCCGGGCACGCTGGCGGGACGGCTGCGCATGTGGCACTCCGGCGGGCCGTATGCCGGGGTATTCGATAACGCCGAGGATTTCGTTGATTTCTCCGTCGGAACGGCGTTCGGCTTCGAGATGGGCGAGGTATTGCGCGAGCGCGCCGCGCTGGAGCCGGTGCTGCTGTATCTGTTCCACCGCATCTCCCTTTCCTTGGACGGCACTCCCACCATTATCGTGCTAGACGAGGCGTGGGCGCTGATCGACAATAAAACCTTCTCCGGGCGCATCCGCGACTGGCTGAAGACGCTGCGCAAGCTGAACGGCATGGTGGTGTTCGCCACCCAAAGCGTGGAAGACGCCACAAACAGCGCCATTTCGGAGACGCTTATTCAGCAGACGGCGACGCAGATTTTTCTGCCTAACCCGAAGGCTACCGACGAATACCGCAAGGCGTTCATGGTGTCGGAACGCGAATTCAATCTGCTGAAGACCACCGATCCCGGCAGCCGCTTCTTCCTGGTAAAACAGGGCAAGGACGTGGTCGTGGCCAAGCTGGACCTTTCCGGCATGGAGGAGGCGGTGAATATTCTTTCCGCGCGCGCGGAAACCGTGGCGATACTGGATGAAATCCGTGAAGTGGTAGGCGACAATCCCGAAGCGTGGATACCGCTGTTCCAAGACCGCTTGCGGCGCGAGCGTGAAAGAGTGTCAGGCAGCGCCAATGCCAAGGTCGCATAAACCACCCGCCGGTGCCGGAATGGGAATGGCGCTGCTGTTTCTGGCGGCGCCCGCCATGGCGCAAGTGCCGGTGGTTGCGCCCATCGCCCTTGGCCCCAATAACTCCATTTGCCCCTCATATACCGGCCTCATCGCCAAACTGGTTGCCTGCATGCAGGACG
>JAFATP010000239.1 GCA_019243895.1 Alphaproteobacteria bacterium | reverse complement strand
CACGCTCAGAAGCGCACTTAACAAATCATTGTTTCCGCCCGCGGTGTCGGTGCCCAGAAGGGCGGCGGCGGGATCGCTGGTGCTGGGCGATAAATATTGCTGCAGCAGCGCAATCACATCCGCCGGCAATTGCGGCCCGGCAGTAGCGGTAGCCGTAGCTTGTGGCGCCGAGGTACTGCCGCCGACGGCGGTGTCAAACGCGGTGCTGTCGGCAGTGGCGGTTGAATTGTCTGACGCCGGCTGCGGTTGCGCCGCCGTAGGATTTAAGACGTTATAATAAGAAAAAGGAATATTCGAAACGGCATCTACCATACATCATTCCTCCCCATTCTCTTATTACACTATATTTCTAATAAAAAGTGAATATGGAATAATCTCAGCTATTCCACTGAAATTATTTATTCTTTTCCGGCAAGGGCGGCAATTTGGTGTTTTTTGGGATTGCCCCTCCGGTTTTCTGCTCCATTTCATGCAGAAACGCGGCGCAGTGGCTGTCTTCGCCCAGCCCCGGCTCGATGAAGGCAAGCAATGAACCTACCGGCGTAAGCAACGCGCCAAGCGCAGCGGCAACACCCCCGCGCGCCGCCAGCGCCGCCGCATCAATGCCGATAGAGGGATGTTTTAGCGTGCCGGTGATCACAATCGGAGAGCGCGCGCTAAGAGGGCTGGGGTGTTTGGGATACGCCACGATACGCAGCCGCATCGCCTCGTTTTTCAGGTTGACCTGCCCCTCTCCCCGCAACGTGGTCACCTCGGTATCGATGAGGAATTCCTTCGTCTGCATAAGACCATCGGTGACTCCGAAATCGCCTACCATGCAGCGTATGTCTACGGGCTGGTCGCCGGTAACCATTAAGCCCGCGGCACGGAAAATATCCAGTCCGATCAACTCCAGCAGCAGATGGCTCAAGCGCCCGCCTTCCATGCCCATGCCGATCTCGCCCTCCGACGTGCCAAGCATTTCCTGCAATGATTTGCCGCGGCCTTTCAGCACCGCCTTGCCCCCCAACAGCCCGGCGCTGACATTCTTTTCGCCATATTGCTTCACCAGCGGCTGAAACAATCTCTGCAGATCCATGCGGCGGAAAACCACGTCCAGGCTGGTAAAAGGCGGCTCCTTTTTACCGTCAACCGTGACATTCGCGGTAATATTGCCCTTGCCGATGCCGAAGGAAAGCGGCGCCAGCTTCAGCACGGCGTCTTGCAGATGAACCTTCATGAGAAAATCATCCAGCAGCTCCGGCGTGCGCACATGCTCGCCGCGGAAGGTAACGTCCGCATCCATCGCCTTCATCCGGGAGACATCGATCGGCTCATCGGGAATCACGCGATTTTCATCCGCGGGCTTTTTATGCGCGCCGACAAAGCCTGCCAAATCCCGCATGTCCAGATTCTGCGAAACGAAATTGCCTTCAAACCACGGCGGCTTGCGGTCGGTGTGCCAGGCGACATCGCCGCTTAGATCGCTACTCCCCATCTGGCCTTTGAACTGCTCGAAATGCCAGATTTCGGCGTCATACGTCAGACGGCCCGCCACGTGATAAGGCGGCGTGGGGGGCAGCGCGATGCCGGTAAGCGGGAATAAATGCGCGGCGCTGGCGCCGCTCAGTTTCAGGTTAATGTCCAGCGCCTCCATCTTAAACGGATCTTCCACGGTGCCGTCTGCATCGGCGGACGTATCGCCTACGCGTAGTTTCAGCGTGAAAGGATAAGGCTCCTTGGTTTCGCGCAGCTGCAGTACCGAAGCGCCGTGGAAATCTATCTGGAAGGGCGCCGCCTTGTAGTCGCCCTTGCCGCTGAGGATGATCGGTGTATTCTTTCCCGATTCGCCGGTGGCGGTGGAAACGTCCAGGGTAATATTGATCTTCTTCTCCGCGTCATGAAACGCCAGCTGGCCGTTGTCAATGGTAAGCTGGCCGATAATAGGCATCTGCGTGCGCTTCGTGGGAGCGACTGCCTTGACCGTCACCGCCTGCGGATTTTGCGTAAAATCCCAATTGGCATGGCCTTGCGCATCCTTTTCCAGGGCAAGCACCGGCGTCTCCACGATCAGCTCCGGCAACACCAGCCGCCCGTGCAGCAACTCCCACGGCCGGATGGAGACCTCCAGGCGGTCTGCGGCGAAGAAATACGGCTCCGAAGCCCAGGTGGCATTCGCCACTTTAATTTGATGGAACACGAAACGCGGTTCATGCCCCCAATGCGCTTCCACTTTGCCGCCGAACGTCACCTCCCGGCCGCTGCGCTGCGAAATCCACTCACCCAGATGCTCGCTAAACCATGGACTTGCCAGCAAAGCAATGCCGCCCGCCGCCAGCGCGACCAGCACCACCAGAATGCCAAGCAGAATTTTGATTGTCCGGCGCCAATACGGATGCGCGCTCCACCAACTCATGGGGCTTCCCTCCTACGTTGGTTATGGCGGGGGCGCTGCAAAAAAGCCATTAGGAGATGATAGCTAATCCTTATAGAAAATTAATTGCTCATACCGGATACTAAGATTCTTCAAGGAGGTAGCATCGTGGCACCGCGCCCTTACTGGAGCGGACAAATCCGCATCTCACTGGTATTCCTGCCGGTGCAGGTTTATAATGCAACGCTCCGCAGCGCCAGTATCCCTTTGCGCGAATTGAGCCGCGACACCGGCGAGCGCATTCACCACCGCAATGTTACGGCAAGCGGCGAGGAAGTGGACAGCGACGATATCGTGAAGGGATATGAATACGAAAAAGGCCAGTATGTGCTGCTGGAGGACGAAGACCTGGAGAAAGTGAAGCTGCCGTCCAGCGATACGCTGGAGCTGGTGGAATTCGTGGATGCGGACAGCATTCCTCTCATTCATTACGAGCGGCCCTATTACGTATTGCCCAACGGCAAGAATGCGGGCGAGATTTACACCGTCATCCGGGACGCGTTGCGCGAGGCCGGCAAGGTGGGCATCGGACAGATTGCGTTGCGCGGGCGCGAGGAACTGGTGGCGTTAAGCCCGCTGGAAAACGGATTGCTGATGGAGACGCTGCGCTATCCGCAGGAACTGCGGAACCCCAGGGAATTTTTCGAGGATATCGATACCAAGAAAGCCAGCAGCGATTATGTGGCGCTGGCGCGCGAACTGATCAAGCGCAATAGCGGCAAGCTGGATATGAGCCGTTTCCACGATCATTACCACGAGGCGATGCAGGAACTGATCAATTCGCGCATCGAGCACCGCAAGCCGCAATTCGCCAAAGCCAAGGCGCCGCCAACCAAGGTAGTGAACCTGATGGATGCGCTGCGGCAGAGCCTGAACGCCAACGACAATATGAAGGCGGCGCGCAACGATAACAAGCCCGCCAAAAAGACGGCGCCCAAGCACAGGAAAAAGCCGGTGGCGAAAAAGGCCGCGGGCAAACGCAAGAGCGCCTGATTATGGCGCCGCGCAAACTGGCCGGGTATCGCGCCAAGCGTGATTTCAGCAAAACCGCCGAGCCGCCGGGCATTCCCAAAACCTCCGGCAAGAAGCTGATCTACATGATCCAGAAACACGCCGCCAGCCGCCTGCATTATGATTTCCGGCTGGAATGGGAAGGCGTGCTGCTGAGCTGGGCGGTGACCAAAGGCCCGAGCCTGGACCCGGCGGAGCGCAGACTGGCCGTGCACGTGGAGGATCACCCGGTGGCCTATGCCACGTTCGAGGGAACCATTCCCAAGGGCCAGTATGGCGGCGGCACGGTGATGCTGTGGGACCGCGGCAGCTGGGAGCCGCTGGAGGATATGCAGAAAAGCTATAAGAAAGGGCATATGCGCTTCCTGCTGCACGGCGAGCGGTTGAAGGGCGAATGGCACCTGGTGCGCATGGCGCCGCGCGGCAATGAAAAGGGCAAAGACAACTGGCTGCTGATCAAGAGCAATGACGAAGAAGCCAAGCCCGGGAAGGGAGATCACGCCGTCACGCAGTATCTCACCAGCATTGCCAGCGGGCGCAGCATGGAGGAAATCACCGGGGACAGGAAATCCAAGGTGTGGCAATCCAATCGCGAGGAGAAAAAAAAGGTGGAAGCACCGCCCGGGAAAAAAGCCGCCGCCAAAACCAAGGTAACGCCGGGACGCGACAAGCTGCCGGCATTCGTTGAACCGCAGCTGGCCACGCTGGTTGCCGAGCCGCCTAATGCGCCCGGCTGGGTGCATGAGATTAAATTTGACGGCTACCGCGCGCTGGCGCGGCTGGACGGCGAGAAGGTGCAGATTCTGACACGCAGCGGCAAGGACTGGACGGCGAAATTCCGCAGCGTCGCGGAGGCGGTGGCGCAGCTGGATGCGCAAAAAGCGCTGCTGGACGGAGAGATTGTGGCGCTCAATGACGAAGGCGCCAGTTCGTTTGCCGCATTGCAGAAAGCACTGAGCGAAAACGATCAGGGCGCACTGCATTATTACCTCTTCGACCTGCTGCATCTGAACGGACATGATTTAATGAAAGAGCCGCTGGCCACGCGCAAAGAGCAATTGCGCGCGCTGACGCCGGAAGCGCACCCGCTGCTGCATTACAGCGAGCATTTCACGCAGGAGGGCGAGGTGGTGCTGCACAAGGCTTGCGCCATTGCGCTGGAAGGCATCGTTTCCAAGCGCCTTGATGCGCGCTACCGTTCCGGCAGGGGAGATAGCTGGCTGAAATCCAAATGCATCCGCGCGCAGGAATTCGTCATCGGCGGCTTCACCGATCAGACCAAGCACGCAGGCGTGCTGGGGGCGCTGCTGATCGGCTATTACGAGCAGGAAAAGCTGATTCTCTGCGGCAAGGTGGGCACAGGGTTCACTACGGCGCAGGCGGCCGATTTACGCAAAAAGCTGCACGCCCTTAAGCGCGCCGAGCCGCCGTTTGACGTGCTGCCGCGCGGTTACCGCAAGGGCGCGATATGGGTGGAGCCGACGCTGGTGGCGCAGGTGGAATTCACCGAATGGACCAAGGACAACGTGTTGCGGCATCCTTCGTTTCAAGGCCTGCGCGAAGACAAGCCCGCCACAGAAGTGGTGCGGGAAAAGGCGCAAACCCCACCCGCGTCCCGGGCGGCCGAGCGGCAGCGGCGGAGCGCCGCGGAAAAAGCATCACCGGATCCGCGCGCGCAAACGAAGCGGGAGGCCGATTCCGCTTATGCCGGCGTCACGATCTCCAACCCACAAAAAGTGCTCTATCCGGAGGATGGTATCACCAAGCGGGATCTGGCGGAATATTATACGCACGTGGCGGAGCGCATGTTGCCGCACATCGTTGGGCGGCCGATCAGCCTGGTGCGATGCCCGGAGGGATATAAGAAACCATGCTTTTTCCAGCGGCACACCGGCGACAGTACGCCGAAATCCGTGCGCACCATCATGGTGGAACGCAAAGGCGAGCGCCACCCTTACCTCACCATCGACGACGCGACGGGACTGCTCAGCCTGGTGCAGATGGGCGCGCTGGAAATCCACTGCTGGGGTTCGCGCGGCGACAAGGTGCTGCAGCCCGACCGCATCGTGTTCGATTTCGATCCGGCGGAGGACGTGGCGTGGCAGCGGGTGAAGGAAGCGGCAACGGAGGCACGCGGCCTGCTGGACAGGCTGGGGCTGGAAAGCTTCCTTAAAAGCACCGGCGGCAAGGGCTTGCACGTGGTGGTGCCCATTCTGCGCGGACCGGGCTGGGACGAGGTAAAAACCTTCGCCAAGACGCTCTCGGAATTCATGGCGCAGCAGGCGCCGGAACGTTACACGCTGAACATGCGCAAAGTGGAGCGCAAGGGCCGCATCTTCATCGATTACCTGCGCAACGACCTAACCGCCAGCGCCGTTGCGCCTTATTCCACCCGCGCCCGCGCCGGCGCGCCGGTTTCCGTGCCGCTGGCGTGGAACGAGCTTCCCGGTTTAAAGAGCAACGCGGAGTTCACCATCGCCACCGTCCCCGCCCGGCTGAAACGCCAGAAGAAAGACCCCTGGGCGAACATCGATAAAGTAAGGCAGAAGCTGCCGAAGCTTTGATTATTCACGGCACGAAGCGCGCATTGGCCGTCCAATGATAAAAACAGGGCCCCGCCGCCGAGTCAGCGGCGATGGCAAAGCCGCGCGTGCCGGATTCCACGAAAGAAGGCGGAATATCCCGATGCGCTTGACTGTCATGCACCACGCCCGGCGCGCCGGTCGTGGGAGAATAAAGCGTCATCACCGGCTTTCGCGCCTTTTCCACGCAGAACCGCTCGCTTTGCGCCCGCGTCATGCATCCCGCGCCTTCCCGCGTGATCTCGCCGGGCCGCGCGCCCTGGCTGTAGGATTTCTCGAAACGCGACTGGCACCGCTGCAATTCCAGCGGCTGAAAACGATAAGGAACCGCGTGCGGCCCGGGCGCCCACATGACGCCGGTGATCAGGCAGGAAGCGCCGGGCGTTTGTAAGTGCACATTGGTCTGCTGCGGCAGCGTGCCGCAATCGGCCTGCTGCCAGACGCGGGCAGCTTTGGCGAACCACGCTCCGCCCATGCAGACGCTAATAGGGTTGAGATACCCCCAATGCCCGCTCCCGCTATTGTTCCATTCGCCGTGAGGGCAGCCGGGAATATTCTTCACGGTCATATACGTCCAGGTGTCCGCGGGGACGTAATCATAAAGCCAGGCCAGCGCGCGGGCCTGCGGATCATCCAGCCCTTTGGCATAGGTGGTGGCGAGATTGCCGCCGAAAATCCCCCCGATGGAGCTGCGGAACCAGAAGCTCAGCGACGAACATTGCGCGCCGGGCGTACCATAAGCCAAGTCTGCCGCCTGATCGGATCCGACAGCCTGAGTGAAGCAGAGATAATCTTCGTCGTCCATTCCCGCGGCGCTGGATTCCACCGTCATTTTAAGACTGGCGCCGAAGCCGGGCGGAGCGTCCGCCACCTGCTGCACGGAGACGGCGCTTGGATGCGAAGTCATCTTGCGCAGGCCCCGCCATTCATCGCAGCCATACGCGCCGCCGCCGCCTTCCGTTCCAGGCAGTGGAATTTTCACGCCCTCGCCGCGGAGCGTGCCCGCTTCCTGATTGATCGTCATGCCGCCGTTGAGGGCGATGTTAAGAAAATGCGCCATGCCGCACGCATATACGCGCTTGCGCCGCACAACACAAGCAATGCGCTTCCCGAGTGGACAGCGCCGCATCCTGCCTTTATCTTCCCACGCATGCGTTTCGCCATCCTTCTGCTGGGCTTAAGCATCGCGATTGCCTTTTTCTTCTGTCTGGGCGCGCATCCGTATCTTACTCCCAGTGAAGCGCGTTACATTGAAATTCCCCGGCAGATGGTGGTTTCCGCCGACTGGGTGGTGCCGCACCTGAACGGCGTGCCGTATTTCGAAAAGCCGCCGCTTTTTTACTGGATGCAGGCGGCCGCGTTCAGCATTTTCGGCTGGAACGAGCTGGCCGGGCGGGCATTGACGGCGCTTTTTTCCACTGCACTGTGCCTGCTGACATTCGCGCTCGGCCGCATGCTGTTCTCGCTCCGCGCCGGCATTGCCGCAGGGTTCGCGCTGGCGCTTACCTGGCTGGGGTTCGGCTTGAGCCGGGTGGTGCTGCTGGACGTGCCGCTCACTGTGTTCATTACCGCCACGCTGCTTTGCTTCCGCGCGGCGGTGCCCGCGCCCTATTCCCATCTGCGCGCAAGCGCCGTTAAGGAAAGACGGCGGCAATGGATAATATATGCCATGTATGCCGCCGCCGCCTGCGCCGTGCTCACCAAGGGATTGATCGGCGCAATCCTCCCCGGCATGATCATTGCGGCATGGCTGACCGCCGCGCGGCAATGGCGCATCGTGAAAGAGATGCGGCTTTTAAGCGGCATCGCGCTTTTCCTGATCATCACCCTGCCGTGGCATATTGCCGCCGGCCTGCGCTATCCGCAATTCTGGCAGTTTTATTTCATTCATGAGCATTTCGCGCGGTTTACCACGGAAGTGCATCACCGCGCCCAGCCCTGGTGGTTTTTCCTGGCGGTGGCGACGATCGGGCTGATGCCGTGGACGCCTTTTATTTATGCGGCCGCAACGCGGGCGAAACGCTTACTGCCGCCCGCCGATTTTCTTTTCCTTGTCCTGTGGGCGCTGCTGCCGCTGATTTTCTTTTCGCTGTCGCACTCCAAGCTGATTCCTTACATCCTCCCCATTTTTCCGCCCGTGGCGGTGCTGCTGGGGCCATTCCTGGCCGAAGCGTGGGACGGCGCCCATGCGCGGGCGATCCGTGCCGCCGCGGGCGGGGTGGGAGGCGCGCTGCTGCTCTTCGGCATGGCCTGGACGCCGCTGGCCGAACAGTCCGCCCCTCCGCCTTGGTTTGATCCGGCCTGGCGCTTGCTGCCTCTGGGCTGGATGGCGACGGCGGCCGGGCTATTCTGCCTGGCTCCTTCTTTATTCTCGCGGCACCCGCGCCCCGCACTGATGGCGCTCGGCCTGCTGACGCTGATGGCGGGGTACTGGGGGCAATCATTCGCGGCGCAGTTCTGGCGCGGCTCGGTGAAGCCTATTGCCACCTATTTAAGCGAAAAGCTGCAACCCGAAGACGAGGTGGTGCTTTTCGAAACCTACCGCCAGGATCTGCCGGTGTATCTGAACCGCAATATCACCGTGGTGGAATACAAAGGGGAACTGGAGTTCGGCACGCGGATCGAGCCGGCGACCGC
This sequence comes from Alphaproteobacteria bacterium, assembly GCA_019243895.1. Taxonomy (GTDB): domain Bacteria; phylum Pseudomonadota; class Alphaproteobacteria; order Rickettsiales; family SXRF01; genus JAFATP01. The sequence goes on along the minus strand of JAFATP010000239.1, from coordinate 337 downwards.
TTCCTGGATGATTCCGCTGGACGTGTTCTGGAAACGCTGCGCCGGCGAGCGCCGCCTCTATGTGCTGATGACGAAAGACGCTTACGCGCATTTGCAAGCGCCGGCGATGTGCAAACTGAGCCACATCGGCGGTATGGCGGACGGACTTGACATGATGCTGCTGACCAATCAGGAAAGCGCCCATGAGCAATGACGAGTTCCTGCCGTTCGCGCGGCCTTCGTTGAGCGAGGAAGCTATCGCCGAGGTGGTGGCAACCCTGCGCTCCGGGTGGATCACCACCGGGCCGCGCGTGGCGCGCTTCGAGGCGATGCTCTCCGAGTATCACGGCGGCAGGAC
>JAFATP010000191.1 GCA_019243895.1 Alphaproteobacteria bacterium | reverse complement strand
TCATCGTTGTAGCTGCTTTGACCGTAGCCGCCGCTTCTTCCGTAACCCTGGGAAGCCTGATCATAACCGCCTCTGGAGCCGGATGACCGCTGAGCATAGTTGCCCTGACTGCCACCCTCATAGTCATCATCATAATCATCGCTCTGGCTGCCATAGCTACCGCCCTGACTTCTGCTTCTGCTGCTGCCATAACCACCGGAGCTGCGCGATCCCTGGCTGTAGCCGCCGCTGGAACGGCTGCTGTTGCCATAACTCATGTTATCGTCACCGTAATCGTCGTCGCCGTAGCTGCTGCCTTGGCCATAGCTTCCGCCGCTCATGCGGCCAGAACCCTGGCTGTAACTGCCGCCGCTGCGGCCACTGCCGTAGCCTTGGCTGCCACGTCCACGATTGGACTGGCTGCCATAGCCCGATTCGTCGCCATAGCCGCTGGAAGAGCCGCTGCCGCGATTGTAATTTTGAGAGGATTGATTCCTTGCCATAAAATTCTCCTTATACGTTAGGTTTAAAATTACTGCCGGTTTCCATCATTCGAATAAGAATTATTCGAAGAGGTCGAGTTGTCCGAACGGCTGGAATGATGTGTTTTCTTCCCCTTGGAACGATGGCCGCTATCGGCGCTGGTGTTGCTCATGGAGCCGCTGCCGGTGCGGGAATCGTAATTCGAGGAAGTATTGCTTCCGCTCGTATTGGTGCTGTTATCGCCCATTGAGCCTGAATTGCCGTTCATATTGCTGCCAGTTCTGCCGCTCATCGAAGCAGAGCCGCCCATCATGGTGCTGCCAGTTCCGCTGCCGGTAGAGGTAGAGCCACTCATGCTAGTGCCGGTGCTGCCGCTGCCAGTGCTGCCGCCGGTATTGCCGCCCTGCGACTGCGCCAGTACGGACGTGGAAGCGAGCAGCGACGCCGCGAGTGAGATACTTAATTTAAGCACGTTTTTCATAATATTCTCCTTATCGGTTATTGGTTTGATTGCGGGTGTCATTCGTAGTGCCATTAATCGCCGCACTACCGGGCTGTGTGCTGGAATTGCCATGATACGCGGCATAGGCCACATAGGCCAAGACCGCGACGACAATGAGGCCGATGATCGTCCACAAAGCGGTATTGTCCTTGCGGGTTAGTTGATCGGTGTTAGTTGCCATAATTCATCCTTTGCACCAATCTCAGCTCCTCATCGCGGTTGCTTCTGCTTGATGATCTCGGCATAAGCCCTCCTAGTTAGAATATGAACAAAATCCTGGAAGCACCGCCTGAATATATGGGCATCCGGCAATGTTAAACATTCGATGGGCCAGGGAGTTCATTCACTGATGCCTTGCCGCGCCGGGCAGGTGATCATGAGGAATGCTTAGGAGTGATGAAATCTATAAGTATCCAGATTAAATCTCTGTAGGTGATTTGAGAGAGGAGATAAAAGAAGCATCAAGTTATGCCGCATACATTGATAAGCGAAACGCAGAACGAATCTCTGGCTAATCCTTATTCACAGCACGGACTATTTATAATCACAGTCCTAATCCCGGCTGAGCTTTTTATAAATGATCCGCTAAACTTCTTTTTCCTCATGTGAGGAGTTCATAATCTTTGAAAGGAGAATAATTATGTCTAGCAATCAAAATCAAGGCGGTAGCAGCAGCCAGCGCGGCGGCACCAGCGAACAGCATGCCGAAGCCGGTCGTCAGAGCCATAAAAACGATGACAAAAAAGGGGGCTCCGGTTCGGGTTCCAGCTCCGGCTCCAGCTCTTCGGGTTCTAAATCTTCGGGCGGTTCGTCGGGCGGCAATCGCTAATCGAAATTTAGCGCCACATTTAAAGCATGCCTTCGGGCATGCTTTTTATGCTTTAAGTACTGAAAATTTTGAGAGTTTTTCTTGCAGCTCATCCGGAACGAATGGCTTGGCGATATAATCATTCATTCCTGCCGCCAAGCAACTTTGCCGATCGCCCTAATAATTGACGTGCTGTTGTCCTTTCGCTCATTGCCGCTCATGTGGCAATGAGAGGCGTAAGTCAGGATAATCCATATGGAATTTTGATCGTAAAACAGCATCAGATAAGCTTCCCTTCTCTCTTTCAAATCCGCGAGGCAAGATGCAGCAGGCAGAGGCACAGGCAAGTGCCCGACACGATATTATCGTTGTCGGCGCTTCGATTGGCGGAATAGAAGCGTTGACATCGCTGCTGTCGCAACTGCCCGGCTCGTTTCCTGCTTCCATACTGATCGTTCTTCACCTGCATCCTGAATCGCCAAGCGTGCTCGACCGCATCCTGTCAAGCAGGACGAACCTTACGGTCAAGTTTGCGCAGGAAGGCGAAGTCTTGCGCCACGGCAGCGCCTATCTGGCGCCGCCGGATCAGCATCTGTTGGTAAAGGACGGCAAGGCGCGGCTGTCACACGGGCCGCGTGAGAACCGCTCCCGTCCTGCCATCGATCCGCTATTCCGCTCCGCTGCCGTTGCGTATGGGTCGCGCGTGGTGGGCGTGATCTTAAGCGGACTGCTTGATGACGGCACGGCCGGATTGCAGGCGATAAAGGAATGCGGCGGTGTTGCGGTAGCGCAGGACCCAAAAGACGCCCAGTATGCCGATATGCCTATAAGCGCCATCGAAAACGTGGCGGTGGATCACGTCATGCCGGTCGCCCATATGGGTGCCTTGCTGGCGCGTCTGGTTGAAATGCCTGCTCCGGAAGCAAGCATTCCAGAGCATCTGAAGCGTGAAGTCGAAATTTCGCAAGGCTTGACGCGCACCGATATGGAGGAAAATATCATGGGTACGCTGGTGCCAATGGTTTGTCCTGAATGTGGAGGAGCCCTCACCGGGCTTCCATCCGGTAAAGGGATGCGTTACCGTTGCCATGAAGGACACGCGTTTGGGCAGCTGCATCTGGTTGACGCGCAGTATGATAAAATGGAATCGGCGCTGTGGTCAGCGGTTAGGATCATGGAGGAGCAGGCCAACATGCTGAAGCGGATGGCCCGCCATCATAAAAGCATACCACGCTCGTCGAAAAATCATTACGGCACGCGCGCCAAGGAAATCGAGGCCAGCGCTGAGCATATACGCGACTTCTTGCTTCATATTATGAAAAGAAAGGTTTAGACCTTATGAATTTCTAGCAAAGGTCAGAAATGTATGGAACAACCAGAAGCAGCATCACCATCTCAAGCTATTTCCATTGTCGGCATCGGAGCCTCTGCCGGCGGTTTAGACGCGCTTAAGCATTTTTTTAAAAACGCGCCGCGCGACTGCGGCCTGGCATTCGTAGTCATTACCCACCGCGATCCGGAAGGTACCAGCATACTGCCTGATATCTTAAAGAAATGCACAACGTTACCGGTCGCGGAGGCGCAAAACGGCGTAACGCTCGAGCCGAATCATATCTATACGTCGCCTCCCTCGCACTACCTGCGCTTGCAACAGGATAGGCTGCTTTTCGATGAAATCCCCGCCGACCGGGGCGCTTCCCTGCCTATCGATTACTTTTTCCGTTCGCTGGCCGAGGAAAAGAAGGAAAAAGCCATCTGCGTTATCCTGTCGGGCGCGGGCAGTGACGGCACCATCGGCATGCACGCGGTGCACGGCGAAGGCGGCATGGCCATGGCACAGGAGATCAAGACCGCCGAGTTTGGGGATATGCCCGGCAGCGCCATCGCCAGTGGCCTGGTCGATTACGTGCTGCCGCCGGACAAAATGCCGGGTCATATCGTGGCTTACGTGCAGGGTCTTAAGCCGGATAAGCGGCGCGAATCCACACCGCTGCTTCAGCATGAGGCACTGGATGAGATGCTTGCCCTGCTCAGGCAGCATACCGGCAGCGATTTCGCTTTTTATAAAACCAATACGCTGGGACGGCGCATCGAACGGCGCATGAACGTGCATCATCTCGCCGATCCGGCGCAATATGTCCGATACCTCAAGGAAAATGTCCATGAAATCGATCTGCTGTTCAAAGAGCTGCTGATTGGCGTCACCTCATATTTCCGGGATCCGGCGGCATTCGAGATACTGGAGACGGAAGCACTGCCTGCGTTGCTCCAGGATAAAGCGGGCAACGATGCGGTGCGCATCTGGGTGGCGGGCTGCTCGACCGGCGAAGAGGCTTATTCGCTGGCGATCCTGCTGCATGAATATATGGAGCGCGAGAAAAAGCAGTTCCATGTACAGATTTTCGCCACCGACCTTGATGATAAAGCCATCAACCATGCCCGCGTCGGCCTTTATTCCGACGGCATCGCGCTGGATGTAAAGCCGGAGCGCCTGGCGCGCTATTTTAACCGCGAGGATAATCATTACCGTATCAAGAAGAATATACGCGAGATGGTGGTGTTCGCGACGCAGAACCTGATTCAGGACCCGCCCTTTACCAAGCTGGACCTGGTATCGTGCCGCAATCTGATGATCTATCTCGATTCCCCGATGCAGAAAAAGATCATTCCGCTGTTCCATTACTCGCTGCGTGCCGGCGGATTGTTGCTGCTCGGCTCATCGGAAACGGTCGGTACGTTCACGGATTTATTCGCGCCGCTGCATGGCCGCTGGAAACTGTTTACGCGCAGGGAAATGCCGCTCTCCGTCAACCGCCTCACTAAATTCATGGATTTGCCGAGGGTTGAGGACAATCATTATGCGGCAGCCGCTACGGGGAAATCGAAAGGCAAGGCCGCCGATATTTCCGAGCTGGCGCAGAAGTTGCTGCTCAAGCAATATATCCCGCCCAGCCTGATCGTGAATGAAAAAGGCGATATCTTTTTCATTCACGGCCGCACCGGCACGTATCTGGAACCGTCGTCCGGGCCGCCGCAGCCCAACCAGAATGCGCTCGATATGGCGCGCGAGGGATTGCAACTGGCGCTGACCGCTATTATTCGCAAAGCCGCCTCACAGGATACGGAGGCGGTGCATAAGGGGGTGCGGGTGCGCACCAATGGGCATTTTGCTATCGTCAATCTGCGCGCCAAGAAAATTCTGGAGCCGGAAGCGCTGCGCGGCCTAATCTGGATCGCCTTTGAAAGGGAGGACGAGGAAGAAGAATTCCCCGCCGGTGACACCCCTGCCGGCTCCGGCAAGAAGATGAAGCCTAAGCGCAAGCCGCAGCAGATTGACAATGAACAGGTCGAGCGTGAGCTGCAATTCGTTAAACAGAATTTGCAGAATACCATCGAAGAGCTGGAAGCTTCCAACGAAGAGCTGAAATCCACTAACGAAGAGCTGCAATCCACCAACGAGGAACTGCAAAGCGCCAACGAAGAGCTGGAAACGGCGAAGGAGGAAATGCAATCGCTCAATGAGGAACTGCAGACGGTCAACGCCGAGCTGGAAACCAAGATCAGCGATCTGTCCTACGCCAACGACGACATGAAGAACCTGCTCAATTCGACCGGCATTGCGACCGTGTTTCTCGATAACGGTCTCAATATCAAGCGTTTCACTATCCAGACCAAAAAAATCATTCACCTGATCCAGACCGATATCGGGCGGCCCATCAGCGATATCGTGTCGCAGCTCGAATATACGGCTCTGGTCAGGGATGCCAGTGAAGTGCTGCAAACGCTGGTATTCAAGGAAATTGAAGTGCGTGCGAAAGACTGGTCATGGTATTTGATGCGCATCATGCCGTACCGCACGGCGGAAAACGTGATTGACGGACTGGTGCTTACCTTCGTCGATATCACCAAGCTGAAAAAATCCGAGATATTGCTGGCGGCCCACATCAAGACGTTGGAACTGATGTGCATCAAGGAAGCGCCACTGGTCGAGGTCTTAACCGAACTTCTGCGTGCCGTCGAGAACCAATCCAGCGGCGTATGGTGTTCCGTCGTCACACTGGATAGCGCTGGCAAGCACTTACGGCATGTGGCGGCACCGACCCTGCCGGAAGCGTTCAACAAAGTGCTTGATGGAATAGAAGTCAGCGCCGGCGCTACTGAGCCATGCGCAATGGCGATAGCATCGCGCAAGCATATCGTCGTGCCGGATATCGGCAGCGCATTGCCGCAGACAGCATTTACCAAATTAGCCTTGAAACACGATGTCAAGGCCTGCTGGTCACAGCCGATTATGTCTTCGGCGGGAAAAGTTCTGGGTGCTTTCACCATCTATTATCAGCAAGCGCATCAGCCTTCCAATGTGGAGGAAGAGCTGATCAATCAGGCGGTCCCGATAATGGCAACTGCTATCGAGCGCTCATCGAAGGGGAGAAAATGACGGCAGAGACCGCACATGCCGTATTGCGTGAGCGGGCGGAGGAATTGCTTCGCCGGACGCGCAACGACATCCGCAAAATGTCTCCGGAGGATGTGGCAGAACTGTTCTATGAGCTTCAGGTGCATCAGATCGAACTGTCCATGCAGAATGATGAGCTGCGGCGAACCCAGGAAGAGTTGGATGCCTCGCACCGGAAATACTATGACCTCTATGATTTCGCGCCCGTGGGATACATAACTCTGGATAAGGCGGGTACTATCCTGGAGGCGAATCTCATGGCCGGGACATTATTGGGCAAGCCGCGCAGCGAGCTTTCAGGAAAGAAATTCTCGGAGTTCGTTCACTCCGATTCTCAGGATGGCTATTACCTGCATTACCGGAAAGTGTTCCGCGTCCCCACCCAGCAAAATTGCCAAATTCAACTTAAGGAACAGTGCGGTGACAAATTTTTGCAATTACAAAGCTTAATGGTGGCGGGCGACGAAGATTGCTGTCGTACCGCCATTAGCGATATCACTGCCCTCAAACGGTTGGAAATGGAAGCATTGGCCGCAAGCGAGGCCAAATCATCTTTCCTTGCCAATATCAGCCATGAGATACGGACACCGCTCTCCGCCATCATCGGCCTGACGCGCCTGTTGGGAAAAAGTGAACCGCTTACCGCCGCGCAGATGAAGTTCATCAACACTTTGCAACTTTCTTCTGATTCGCTGCTTGAGCTGATCAACGGAGTATTGGATATCACTAAGATCGAAGCGGGCATCATTGAACTGGAGCATATCCCTTTCCACTTTCCCGATCTATTGGGCGAGGCCACCTCCATCGTGAAGACAAAAGCCAAGGAAAAAGGGCTGGAGCTGGCGATAGATATCGATTCCGGACTGCATCCCGCATATTACGGAGATCCCTTGCGCATACGCCAGATTGTTCTGAACCTCTTAAGCAATGCCATCAAGTTCACTCAGAAGGGGAGGGTCGCGTTACGTGTCAGAGGAACATTCGAGAATAACGAGCGTATGAATGTCGTTATTGATGTCAGCGATACAGGTATTGGAATCCCGAAAGAAAAACAGGCTGAGATTTTCAATGTCTTTACTCAGGCTGAGTCTTCGACCGCGCGTAAATTCGGTGGGTCAGGGCTGGGGCTTGCCATTTGTAAGAAACTGGCTGAACGCATGCAGGGCACGATCAGCGTCGATAGCGCGCCTGGAAGAGGCTCAACCTTTACCCTTCGCATGCCGCTGAAAATCAATCCAAACCTTGCGAAGCCGAAAAAATCGCTCGAGGTGCGCCCGGTTAAAGGGGAGATACTGCACATCCTGCTGGTGGAGGACAATCCTACTAATACCTTAATCGCAACGACGTATCTTGATGAATTGCATTGCACGTATGATACAGCATCCAGCGGCGAGGAAGCGCTGCGGAAGTTTAAGGAAAATCGCTATTCATTCATCCTGATGGATGTGCAAATGCAGAATATGGACGGTTATGAAGCAACGCGCCGTATCCGGCTTATGGAAAAGCAAAAGGCTTTGCCGGAAACGCCGATCATTGCGCTGACGGCGCACGCGCTTCAAGGGGATAAAAAGAAATGCCTGGCCGCCGGCATGAACGATTATCTCACCAAGCCGTTAAGATTTGAAGAAATCTCTGAGAAACTGGAGGAATACGCGTGAGCCTTTTGAGGAGTTCGAAATCAGTTTTCTGATAAATTCGGCGGTTACCTTCACCTCGCGCGTTCCTCCAGTGTTTTAAGGCGACGATTTCGTTATTCTCAAACGCAGCAAACCTATCTGCGACGTGCCGGAAATGCTGTTCGGCAGTAAACCGGCGGATGGCGGCGGGGTGACGCCGCCTGCAATAATAACGACGAAGGGCTGATTACCCATGCACTTGGGGAGAAAAGTGCAATTTGTGTGGTTGCGGGGGAGCGATTTAGGACTAATTTTATCCGCATCTCCCTAGACCCTCAAGAGGATAATTTCATCAAGGAATACAGTAGCCTTAGTGCTGGCAGCACCACCGCTGCCGCATAGGATTACTGTTGTTTTGACCGTGACCAAAGGAGGTAATATTGTGAAAGATAAAGAGTTCAAAAAACAACTGGCGGAAAAGGAAGCGAAAGTTATTCAATCTCTACCGTCA
>JAFATP010000076.1 GCA_019243895.1 Alphaproteobacteria bacterium | reverse complement strand
AGCCGGGCGCGACGCCTCCCGGCCCTGCGCCATCAAGTCCGCCACCGGCCGTTATGCCGGCACCGCCCCCGCCGCCGCCGCCGCCGCCCCCGCCGCCGGTGGCGCTCACCATTGCTCCGGCACCGGCTTCCTCTCCCGTTCCGCCGCCTAATGCGCCGGCGACTCCTCCGCCATCGCCACCGGCGAGTAACAACTCTCCACCACCCCCGCCGCCTCCGGCAGCGAACAATGCTCCTCCACCACCCCCGCCGCCGGCGAATAACAATCCTTCGCCTCCCCTGGCCCCGGCAGCGAACAATGCTCCTCCACCGCCCACGCCGCCGGCGAATAATAATCCTCCCCCTCCGCCCGCGCCTCCGGCGAATAATAATCCTCCACCATCCCCGCCGCACGCGAATAATAATCCTCCACCCGTACCGCCATCCGCCACACCGACGGACGCCACTCCGCCGCCCGCACCTCCTCCGCCATCCCCTCCGGCCGATACCACGCCTACGCCGGCATTGCCGCCGCCTCCGGCGCCGCCCGCTTCGCCACCCGCCTCCTCGCTTGAGCCGCAGGCACCGGAAGACGGGGCAACTCCCACCCGCGCCGATATGGCTGGCGTGTTCCCCGACAGTGTGCAGGTGTTCTCGCGGCGGCTGCCCGAATCGCGCTATGTGGCACGCAGCATCGCCGTCGCGGCGCATATGACGATCGAGTAATGCCTCCATGCGCGACGCGTTTTATCGCATCGGCCGCCTGCCGCCGTATGTGTTCGCGGAAGTTAACCGCCTGAAAGCCGAGGCGCGCGCAAGCGGCCGGGACATTATCGATTTCGGCATGGGCAATCCGGATTCCAAGCCTCCCGCCCATGTGGTGGCCAAGCTGAAGGAAGCGGTGGCCGATCCCCGCTCTAGCCGTTATTCCGTGTCACGCGGCATTATCGGCTTGCGCCGCGCGCAGGCGGCGTATTATGGGCGGCGCTTCGGCCTGGAGTTGGATCCCGACCGCGAAATCGTCGTCACCATCGGCTCCAAGGAAGGACTTGCCAATCTGGCCCAAGCCATCTCTCAGCCCGGCGACGTCTTCGTGGTGCCGGACCCTAGCTATCCCATTCACACCTGGGGTTTTGTCATTCCCGGCGCAGAGGTGCGGCACATTCCCAACCTGCCGCATGACCCGGAGTTTTTTTCCTGGCTGGAAGCAGCGCTGGCGCAGAAGCCCACGCCGGTGGCGCTGATTCTCAATTACCCGTGCAACCCCACCGCCGCCACGGTGGATTTAGCGTTTTACGAGCGCGTGGTGGATCTTGCCCGGCATTATGGCATCTACATCATCTCCGACCTAGCCTATTGCGAGATTTATTTCGGGAATACGCCGCCGCCTTCCATTTTACAGGTGAAAGGCGCGAGAGAGATCGCCGTGGAATTCACCACCGTCAGCAAGAGTTATTCCATGGCGGGATGGCGCATCGGTTTCGCCTGCGGCGCTCCGGCGCTGATCGGTGCATTGACGAAAATCAAATCGTACCTGGACTACGGCACGTTCCTACCGGTGCAGGTGGCGGCGGCCGCAGCGCTGAACGGTCCGCAGGATTATGTGGAAAGAATGCGAACGCTCTACCGCGAGCGGCGCGACGCGCTGGTGGACGGCCTGAAAACCGTATGGCCGATGGAAAAACCCGATGCCTCCATGTTCGTCTGGGCCAAGCTGCCGGACGCTTTTTCGCATCTCTCTTCGCTGGAATTCTCTAAGCGCCTGCTGGTGGAGGCGGAAGCAGCAGTGGCGCCCGGCATCGGCTTTGGGCCGGGCGGCGAGGGCCACGTGCGCATCGCACTGGTGGAAAACCGGCAGCGCATCCGCCAAGCGGTGCGCAACATCCGGCAGTTCCTCCAGGAGGCGGATACCCGCCCGCAGCAAGCGGAGCAGATGCGGTGACGCCACCGTTCCGCGTTGCCATCGCGGGGCTGGGCACGGTGGGCGGCGGCACGGTGGCGCTGCTTGCCCGCAATGCCGACCGGATCGCCGAGCGCTGCGGCAAGCGGGTGGAGATCGCCGCCGTCTCTGCGCGTAATGCCACCAAGGCGCGCACTCTTCCATTAAACGGCGCCACTTTTGTCGATGACGCCACGGCGCTGGCGGACATCCCGGGCATTGACGCCATTGTGGAAGTGATTGGCGGCGCCGAAGGCGTGGCGCGCGCCCTGGTAGAAAAAGCGCTGCGCCGGGGCGTTTCGGTGGTGACCGCGAATAAGGCGCTAATTGCGCATCATGGGCTGGAATTGGCGGGCGCCGCGGAGGCGTCGGGAGCCACACTGGCCTTCGAAGCGGCGGTGGCCGGCGGCATTCCCGTTATCAAATCCTTGCGGGATGGGCTTTCCGCCAATCGCTTCCGCCGCATCACCGGCATTCTGAACGGCACCTGCAATTATATTCTCACGCGCATGCGCCAGGAGCATAAATCCTTCGACGAGGTGCTGGAAGAAGCGCAAGCGCTGGGTTATGCCGAAGCGGAGCCGAGCTTCGACGTAGACGGCATCGATACCGCACACAAGACCGCCATTCTTGCCAGCCTCGCCTTCGGCTGCGCCCCGGCCATCGACCGCGTGCATGTGGAAGGCATCCGGCGCGTGACGCTGCGCGATATGGAAGCCGCCGAGGAGCTGGGCTATCGCATCAAGCTGCTGGGCATCGCCGAGCTGATGGATGAAGCACTGGCACAGCGCGTGCATCCCTGCATGGTGCCGATCGCCTCGCCGCTGGCCAATGTGCATGATGTCTACAATGCCGTGGCCATCGAAGGAGACGCGGTGGGCAAGGTGTTTTTCGAAGGCAGGGGCGCAGGCGCGGGGCCGACGGCATCCTCCATCGTCGCCGATATCATGGACATTGCGCGCGGCGCGGTTTATAACGCCTTCACGCTGCCGGTGGCCAGCCTCAAACGCCCCCGCTTCGCGGCGATGGCGGGTTTACGCACCGCGTATTACGTGCGGCTCGAAGTCACCGACCGCGCGGGCGTGCTGGCGGACGTCACCGGTATTTTCCGCGATTGCGGCATTTCGGTGCAGACGTTTTTGCAGCACTCGCACCAGCCGGATGAAAACGTGCAGCTGGTGCTGACCACCCACGAAACCACGGAAGAGTCGATGCTCCACGCCAGCCGCCGCATTGAAAGCCTCCCCACCGTGAGCGAACAACCCTATCTGATAAGGATCGAGCCGTTATGACCAGTTCCACTAAAGTTCTGTGCCCGGAGCCGGAACGCTTCACCATGGACCGCAATTTCGCGCTGGAGGCCGTGCGCGTAACCGAAGCGGCGGCGCTCGCCGCCTCGCGCTGGATGGGGCGCGGCAATGAAAAGGAGGCGGATCGCGCCGCCGTCAACGCCATGCGCGAAGCGTTGAACGGACTCTCCATTGACGGCACGGTGGTGATCGGCGAAGGCGAGCGCGACAAGGCGCCGATGCTGTATATCGGCGAGAAAGTGGGCAGCATGCCGGGGCATGGCCCGAAAATCGACATCGCGCTCGATCCGCTGGAGGGCACCACCATCTGCGCCAAAGGCACCGCCAATTCCATGGCGGTGATCGCCATGGCCGAGGCCGGAGGGTTTTTGCATGCGCCGGACGTGTATATGGATAAGATCGCCGTGGGCGGATGCCTGCCGGAAGACCTGGTGGATCTGGATGCGGCGCCCGCCGTCAATTTGAAAAACCTCGCCAAGGCCAAGCACTGCGATATCTCCGATCTGGTGGTATGCATCCTGGAGCGCGACCGGCACATCGAGCGCATCGCCAAGGTGCGCGAGGCAGGCGCGCGCGTGCAGCTGATCGGCGACGGCGACGTGGCGGGCGTCATCGCGACCGCCAAGCCTGACACCGGCGTGGATATGTATATGGGCATCGGCGGCGCGCCGGAAGGCGTGCTGGCGGCGGCGGCGCTGCAATGCGTCGGCGGCCAGATGCAAGGGCGGCTGATCTTCCGCGACGAAGACGAAAAAGCGCGCGCCAGCCGCATGGGCATCACCGATTTCAACCGTAAATACCGCATGGAAGACATGGCCCGAGGCGACGTGATGTTCGCGGCCACCGGCGTCACCGACGGCTCCATGTTGAAAGGCGTGCGCCGCTTTCCCCACGGCGCCACTACCCATTCCATCATCATGCGCGCCAAAACCGGCACGGTGCGCATGATCGAGGCGAGGCATAATTTCGCCCGCAAGACCTGGGGCGACAAATAGGCCCCAAGCGGCTTCCACGCTGCAGTGCAGCATGTAATTCCCTTGCGTAAGCTAAAAATGCAATGATAAGGTGCACGCCTTATGTGGAAATCGCTTTATTTCTGGGTCATTGCCGCCATCATCGCAGGCTTTGCGCTGGGGGCCATAGCCCCGGAAACCGCCATCGCCATGAAACCGCTGGGCGATGGCTTCATCAAGCTGATAAAAATGCTGATCGCGCCGGTGATTTTCTGCACCGTGGTCACCGGCATTGCCGGCATGCGCTCCATGAAAAATGCCGGGCGCGTCGGCATGAAAGCCATCATCTATTTCGAAGTGCTAACGACCCTGGCCCTGGTGCTGGGGCTGGTGGTGGTGAACCTTTACAATCCCGGCGGCGGCATGCACGTGGACATGCGCACGCTGGACAGCAAAGCCGTTGAATCCTATACGGCCAAACCCACAGAAGACCAAGGGGTTGCGGAATTCCTGATTCACGTCATTCCCAATACGCTGTTTGACGCCTTTGCCAAGGGCGACATGCTGCAGGTGCTGCTGGTGTCCATCCTGTTCGCCGCCGGGCTTCTCTCGCTGGGAGATCGCGGCCATCACCTGTATCAGTTGATCCAACAGTTTTCCGACGTCACGTTCCGCATGATCGGATTCGTCATCAAGCTGGCTCCTCTGGGCGCTTTTGGTGCGATGGCCTACACGGTGGGGAAGTACGGCATCTCCAGCCTGGGGCCACTGGCCAATCTGATCCTGGCGTTTTACGTGACCTGCGCCATCTTCGTGTTCGGGGCGCTGGGCATCGTGATGCGCTTGTGCGGCCTGCGCATCCTGCCGTTTCTGCGTTATCTCAAAGAGGAATTGCTGATCGTGTTCGGCACGTCTTCCTCGGAACCGGCGCTGCCCCGGCTGATGGAAAAGATGGTGACGCTCGGGTGCTCCCGTGCCGTGGTGGGCATGGTGGTGCCCACCGGTTATTCGTTCAATCTGGACGGCACGTCGCTTTACCTGACCATGGCCGCCATCTTCATTGCGCAGGCCACCGGCACCTCGCTGGATTTAGAGCATCAACTGCTGTTGCTCGGCGTGCTGCTGCTGACTTCCAAGGGCGCGGCAGGCGTGACCGGCAGCGGCTTCGTGGTGCTGGCGGCCTCGCTTTCCACCGTAGGGCATATCCCGGTGGAGGGTCTGGCGCTGATTCTCGGCATCGATCGTTTTATGTCGCTGGGACGCGCCATTACCAATTTCATCGGCAACGCCGTGGCCACGGTGGTGGTATCGCGCTGGGAGCACGCGATCGATATGGATCAGGCGCAGGCGGCGCTGGGCATTACGGAAACGCCTTCCGCCGCGGAAACCGTGTCGCCGCTTGCCATTACCGCCCACGCGCATGCCCTTGCTCCGCAGTCGCTGAACCCGGCTGCCTAGGCGATGCCCGCGGATAACGGGCCGATACGCGCAACCGACGCCGGTGCGCTTCCGCTGCTGACGCAGCTGCAAGCCCTTCCCTATCACCATCTGGACACGTCGCGCGCCGAGGTGCTGGCGGCCGTTCGCCGCTGGCGCGAGGAGTGCGTCGGCACGCTGCGTGCACGCTTCGCGCAGGACCAGAATGCGCTCGTGCTGGTGCGCGGCCTCTCCGCCGCCATGGATGAGACCGTCAACGCGCTGTACCACTTGCTGCTCCCCAGCAGCCTCGGCGTGGCCGTTATCGCCACCGGCGGTTATGGACGGCGCGAGCTTTTTCCGCAATCGGACGTCGACCTGCTGGTGCTGTACCGCCCCGCCGCCCGCTCCATGGCGGAGCGCATGACGCGCAGCCTTCTCTATATCCTGTGGGATTCCGATTTGAAAGTGGGCCACGCCCTGCGCTCGCTGGAGGATACGCTGCACCAGGCGGAAGATGACCTCTCCGTGCGCACCGCGCTGCTGGACGCCCGGCTGATTGCCGGGGATTCCGAGCTTTTTGCGCAGATGACGCGGCAGCTGAAGGAAGAAGTCCTTTCCGACACTACCGAAGCCTTTGTAGAGGCAAAGCTCGCCGAGCGCGACGCCCGCCACCAGCGTTTCGGTGATTCGCGCTACCTGCTGGAACCGAACCTGAAGGAAAGCAAGGGCGGCCTGCGCGACCTGCACACGCTTTACTGGATCGCCCGCTATGCCTATGGGGTGGAGGAGGTGCACGAATTGATGGAGCGCGGCCTGCTGACGCAGGAAGAATACGCGCTGTTCGAGGCGGCACGCGCGTTCCTGTGGCGCGTGCGCGCCCATCTGCATTTCATCGCCGGAAAACCGGAGGAGCGGCTGACCTTCGACCGCCAGCAGCTTATCGCCTCGCTGCTCGGCTATGCGGACGATCCGCGCACCGGCCAACTGGCGGTGGAACAGCTGATGAAGGATTATTTCACCACGGCGCGCGCGGTGGGAGCCCTCACCCGCATCGTCTGCGCGCTGCTGGAAGAACAGCATAAGCGCCGTCCCAGGCCCGGCGTCATCACTCCCCCCGCCCCGGCGCAGCTGGAGGGTTTCGTGCTGGAAGGCGACCGCCTGAGCGTGCCAAACGAGAAAAAATTTATGGATTCGCCGCTTTGCATGCTGCAGCTATTCGCCGTGGCGCAGCGCCATAATTTCGATATTCACCCCCGTGCGTTGCAGCTGGTGGCGCGCAATCTTGAGCGCATCGACGCGCTGCGGAATGATGCCGCCGCCAACGCGCTGTTCATGCACATTCTGCTGTCGCCGATGGGCGCGGAGCAGACGCTGCGGCGCATGAGCGAGGTGGGGCTGTTGGGCAGGTTCATTCCGGAATTCGGCCGCATCGTGGGCCACATGCAATTCAACATGTATCACATTTATACGGTGGACGAGCATACGCTGGTGGCGCTGGGCGTGCTGCATGCCATCGAACAGGGACAACTGAAAGAAGACATGCCGCTGGCAAGCGAAGTGGTGCGGCGCGTGGAATCCCGCCGCGTGCTGTATTTAAGCCTGCTGGCGCATGACATCGCCAAGGGTTCCGGCGAGGATCATTCGCAGGCGGGCGGGCGCATTGCCAAGACGCTGGCGGAGCGTTTCGGCTTCACCCCGGCGGAGGCGGAAGAATGCGGCTGGCTGGTGCGGCATCACCTGATCTTCACCGCCACTGCCTTCAAGCGCGATGCGGCGGACCCGAAAACCGTGCGCGATTTCGTGGACGTGGTGCGCAACGCGGCACGGCTACGGCTGCTGCTGCTGCTGACCGTGGCGGATATGCGCGCGGTGGGACCGGGCGTGTGGAATGCCTGGAAGGCCACGCTCCTGCGCAATCTGTATCAGCGCGCGGAAGAATTCATGCGCACCGGCGCGCTGCGCGCCGACGAATCCCGCATCAATCAGCTGCGCGCCGAGCTCAGCGCTTATCTGGACCCTTCCCGCGTGGATGCATATCTTGCGCTGTGCACCCCGGACTACCTGGAAAGCCTGGATCTGGCGGCGCATATCCGCGTGGCGCTGCTGCACCGCAAGCTGGTTCTGGAGCCTGAAGCGGAGCCGCTGCTGGTGGAACCGCAGCAGGATGTCGCCCACGGCATCACCGATTTATGCATCGTAACCAAGGACTCCCACGCGCTATTCGCCACACTGGCGGCGGCGATCTCGCTTTCCGGCGCCAATATCGTCAGCGCCAAGATTTTTACGCTGAAAGACGGCACGGCGGTGGATTTCTTTCAGATTCAGGATTACGAGGGCAAAGCCTTCGACCGACCGGATCGCCTGAGCCGCTTGAGCGCCCGCATGCGTCAGGCGATTGCCGGGGAGTTGGATCTGGCGCGCGAGCTGAGCCGCCAGCGGCCGGCCTACCGCGCGCGCCGCGATGTATTTCCGGTAGCGGACCAGGTGTTCATTGAGAATCAGGCAAGCAATACGCATACGGTGGTGGAGGTGGTAGGGCGAGACCGCCCCGGTTTCCTGCATGCGGTAACGCATGTGCTGTCCGAAGAAAGGCTTGCCATCAGCAGCGCGCATATCTCCACCTACGGCGTGCAGGCGGTGGACGTGTTCTACGTCAAAGACGCTGCCGGCCAGAAGCTGGTCGAGGAGGAAAAAATGCTGCGCCTGCGCGAGCGCTTACTCGACGCCATCGAGAATAAGCCCGCTCCCGGCAAAGAATGAGAGCAGCACTTCGCGCGCCAGCGCCGTGGTGATGTCGCGCCCGCGCTGTAAAGAGGCAGCATCCAGCGCATCCACCAGCGCTTCGGCCGCCGCAAAGCTGCGCTCCATGCGCCTGGCGAGAAAAGCGGCAACCTCCGGCGGCACGGTCAGCTGGCGGTCCGACAGCAGCTTGATAAGCAGCGCCTCAAGCAATGCCTCATCCGGCTCTTCCAGCACCGCTTTGGGCAGGGCATTCAGCCGCGAACGGACATCCGCCAGCAAGAAGCGCCAGGAGTCCGGCGGCAGCGCGGAAGTCAGCAGCAATGCGCCGCCGTGCAGCCGCGCATGCTCCAGCAGGTGAAACAGCGCGCGCTCGTCCGCCTGCTCGAATTGCTCCACCGCGCCGCAGCCGCCCGCCTCCAGGCATGCGTGCAGTTGCGCCTGCAACTGCGGTCCCTCCAGCCTCCATGCGCCCGCGCTTTTCCGCCATATCTCAACCAGATGCGTTTTCCCGCTGCGCGGCGGGCCGGTGAGCGCCAGGGCAGAGGCGGGCCAGCGCGGCCAGCGCTGAATCCAGCCATGCGCCTGCTGATTGCTGCGGGATACGATAAAATCATCCGCGGCGAACTGCGCAGCGGAAACAAGCGGTAAGGCCAGCTGCGTCATTCCGGCGGCGCCGTGATGGAGCGCTGGCCGAGATAAAGGGTGCTTACCATGTATCGCTGCGTGGCATGGCGGATCAGCACGCCCGCGACCGCCGTCAGCGGCACGGCAAGCAACACGCCGGTAAAGCCGAACAGCGCGCCGCCCGCCAGCATGCCGAATACGATCCATAACGGGTGCAGCCCCACCCGTCCGCCCACCAGCCTGGGCACCAGGAAATAACCTTCCAATATCTGCCCCCCGGCAAACACCGCCCCCACCAGCGCCAGCGGCATCGTCATGCCGAATTGTATGAAGCCCACCCACAGCGCCACCAGCAGGCCGAAAAGAAAGCCCACATACGGCAGCACCACCAAAATCCCGGTGAGCATGCCGATGACGAAACCGAATTTGAGGCCGATGAGCGTGAGTAGCAGGCCGTAATACAGCGCAAGCGTAATGCAGACGGTCAGTTGCCCGTGAATGAAGCCCGCCAGCGTGGCGTCGATCTCACGGCAGCGGGCGCGAATGGTCTGCGCATACGGCAGCGGCAGCAGGGCGTCCAGCCGCGCCACGATCAGGTCCCAGTCGCGCAGCAGGTAAAACGCCACCAGCGGGGTAATCAGCACCAGCGAGAGCAGGCTGATCAGCTGCATGCTGGATGCCAGCATGCCGGCCAACACGCCCTCGCCGAGGCGCATCACGCCGCCCGCCACATCCCCCGCCGCATTTTTCAGCGCGGCGGCCTGCTGCGGCTCAATGCGGCGAAACCATGCCTGCACCTCATGCATATAACGCTCCTGCAGCATATCCAGGTACTGCGGCAATACGTTCATTAGCTCTCCCGCCTGACGCATCAGCAGCGGAATCATCACGATGCACGCGGCGGTCAGCGCACTGAAAAACAGGCCGAGCAGGAATGCGGTTGCCAGCGTGCGGTTGGCGCCGCGGCGCTCCAGCCGGTCCGCCACCGGATCAAGGAAATATCCCACCAGCGCCCCGATGATGAACGGCGGAAGGACGGAGCGGATGGCATGGAGAAACAAGAACAGCATCAGGCCAATGGCCAGCCACGCAAACAGCCGGCGCGTATTGCCGTTGCCGGGAAGCGGCGGCAGGGATGGCGGAGGCGGAATATTATTCATGCGCGATGATCCAGTAATTGCCTACTTCTTTTACCGTAAGCCCCGTGGAGCGCAAGGCCGCAAGCAGCACTGCTTTTTCCCCCTTGAAATGCAGCAGCATATCCACCTGCTTCGGCCCCACCGCCAGCACTTCCAGCTTCTCGATGGACGGCACGGAGAGCAGCATTGCCCGCACGGCTGTCCACGATTCCATGGTTGAAAGCGGCGTAATCGCCATCACTTCCGTTTCCGCAGTGCTGCGGATGGCGCGCCGCGCCAGCAATTCCTCGCGCTGCTTATCGATCTGCTCGGCCATGTCGCGGGCGGCGCGCAGCAGCAGCGCGCCTTTATCCTCCAGTGGGTCGGCCTGATATTCATAGGAGAATGTTTCGGAGGTCAGTTTCGTCAGCTGCCGCTTCACCACGAAAAGCGAGAGGGTGGGTTCGGTGCGCAGCGCCGCCTTCAGGATAATCACGCCGCCGACGCCGTACCGGTTGATAAGCTGCGCCAGCTGGGGGAAAGTGACGCCCATTGCCTCCGTGAATTTCAATGCTCCGGCATCGATGCTGTCGCCGTAAGGGATGATAAGGTTGCCGCCGCGATACTCCAGCGCCACGCGTTCCCACACGGCGCGCCACGTGTTATTGCCTTCCCATAGCATCGCCGATTCGTTCTCCTCATACATGGGAATGATCAACACCGACGTGGCATGTTCCAGCTGATCCGGAATTCCTTCGGCGCTGACGCGCTTTTCCAGCAGGCGGTTAACCGCCAGCGCGTCGTAATTCACCTTAAGCTGCGCCCGGTAGCGGCTGCCGGTGATCTTCTCCTCCACCACCTCGATGGCGCGTACCAGCGCAGAAATGGCAGGCTCGTCCAGCGAGGCCAGCACGGAATCCTTCTGGTCGGAAGCCAGCTTATCCAAGAGCTGGGCCAATCCCTGCCGCTCGGCGGTTTTCATGGCCGCTTTCCGCGCTTCCCCGGCATCGGCGGCAGTGCTGTCCACATTCACGATGCTGGTGAACAAGGCTTCCTGGGCGTGCGCCGGTGCCGCCCACACCAGCACGGCCAGCGCCAGCGGAAGCCTCGACCGGAGACAACGGAGGAGCCACGGCGGCGATTGCAATTTGCTGCAAATGGCTTTAGAAGCTCCTGACATGGTCAGGTTTTACCCGCTTTGGCAGCAACCCGCAATATGAAGAAATCCGGCCCGCCGGCAACCTACCGCGATGCGGGAGTGGACATTGATGCGGGCGATGCCCTGGTGGAGCGCATCAAGCCCGTGGCGCGAGCAACGCGGCGCGACGGCACGATGGGCAGCCTGGGCGGATTCGGCGCGCTGTTCGACCTGAAGAAAACAGGGTATAAGGATCCCATCCTGGTATCCTCCACCGATGGGGTGGGCACCAAGCTCAAGATCGCGCAGGCGGTGAACAAACACGACACCATCGGCGTCGACCTGGTGGCGATGTGCGTGAACGATTTGATCGTGCAGGGAGCGGAACCCTTATTCTTTCTCGATTATTTCGCTACCGGAAAACTCTCGGTGGATACCGCGGAACAGGTAATCAAAGGCATTGCCGCCGGCTGTAAGGAAGCGGGCTGCGCGCTGGTGGGCGGCGAGACGGCGGAAATGCCGGGCATGTATAAGCCGGGAGAATATGACCTGGCGGGATTCGCCGTGGGCGCGGTGGAGCGCGAGCATATTCTGCCCATGCACGTGAATGAGGGTGATACCGTGCTGTGACTCGCCTCCAGCGGCGTTCATTCCAACGGCTTTTCGCTGGTGCGCCACATCATGGAGCGGCACGGACTGGACTACGATGCGCCTGCTCCTTTCGCCACGGGAAAAAGCCTGGGCGAGGCGCTGTTGACGCCGACGCGCATTTATGTGAGAAATTGCCTTGCCGCCATCCGCGCCTTTCCCGATGACATCCGGGCGCTGGCGCATATCACCGGCGGAGGATTGACCGAAAATATCACGCGCGTAATGCCCGAGGGCATGCGCCTGGATGCATCGGCACTGGCGGATTCGGACTTTTCTCCCGTGTTCGCCTGGCTGCAGAAAACGGGCCAGATCGGCACTGAAGAAATGTGGCGCACGTTTAATTGCGGCATCGGTATGGCAATAGTAGTCAATGCTTCCGCCGCCGAGGCGGTGCAGCGGTTTTTGACGCAAGCAGGCGAAACGGTGTTCCGCATCGGCCAGGTGGTTAAGAATTCGGCGATAGCGGAGCAATGAAGCGTAGGGTGGCAGTCCTCATCTCCGGCAATGGCAGCAACCTGCAAGCGTTAATCGATGCCGCCAAAGAGGAAAATTATCCGGCGCAAATTGTGCTGGTGATTTCCAACAAGCCGCAGGCATATGGGCTGAAGCGCGCCGCAACGGCGCATATTCCGGCGCTGGTGATCGAGCACGGGGCGTATGCGACACGCGAGGAATTCGACCGCGCCGTTCACGCCGCCCTTATGGACGCGCACGTGGAAATCCTGTGCCTGGCCGGGTTCATGCGCCTGCTTTCGCCGTGGTTCGTTGCCCAGTGGCAGGGGCGGATGCTGAACATTCATCCTTCCCTGCTGCCCGCGTTCAAGGGCGCCCATGCCGTGCGTGATGCGCTGGCGGCGGGGGTGACCAAGACCGGCTGCACGGTGCATGTGGTGACGGAAGCGGTGGATGCCGGGCCGGTCGTGGCGCAAGCCGAAGTGGCGGTGCTGCCGGGCGATACCGAGGAAAGCTTAAAGCTGCGCATCCATGAAGCCGAGCACCGGCTTTATCCGGCGGCGCTGAAGGTGCTGGCCGGGCGATAACGCGTCAGGCGGCGACAATCTCAATATCGCTGAAGAAGAAGCGGATTTCCTTTTCCGCGTTTTCCGGCGAATCGGAACCATGCACCGCGTTGCGCTCGATGGATTCGCCGAACAGCTTGCGGATGGTGCCGGGCGCGGCGTTGGCGGGATTGGTGGCGCCCATGATGTCGCGGTGATAGGCCACGGCGTTCTCACCCTCCAGCACCTGCACCACCACCGGGCCGGACACCATATATTCCACCAGTTCGCCGAAAAAAGAACGCTCCCTGTGCACGGCGTAAAACGCCTCCGCCTGGCGGCGCGACAGCCGCAGCCGCTTTTGCGCCACGATGCGCAGGCCTTTTTCCTCCAACACGGCATTGATCTTGCCGGTGAGGTTGCGCGCGGTGGCGTCGGGTTTCAGAATAGACAGCGTGCGTTCAATAGGCATTGGCAATACTCCTGGCTCAAATTCGCGCCTGTATACTCTAATAAGCGGTTGAAGCGCAAGCCTCCGTTGATTATGCTGCGCGCATGCGTGCCATACGCCATATCTTGTGTTTAGCGGGGCTGCTCCTCGCTACCGGCTGTTCCACTTACAGTCTGCAAGAGTTGCGCTCCACCACCCCGAAAGGCACGCCGTTCCAGGCGGCGCTGGCAGTGCGCTACTTACGCGCCGCGGAGGACGACGCCAAAAATTATAACTGGATCAATTCCGGGTATTTCGCCGACAAGGGCCTGGCTTCGGCCTACGGCAACGATGTGCCGCCGGAGCGCCTGGACCATTGGGAGGTGCCGGAGGAGGACGTGCCAGCGCTGCGGGACGCCCGCACGCAGCTGGAGGTGGCGCTCACGCCCGAGCGCATTTCGCAGCAGCCGGACATGGCGGCGGAGGCGCAGTATAATTTCGATTGCTGGGTGGAAAACGCCGAGCGGGGCACGCATGCGGACGACCTGGCAGACTGCCGCGATGAATTCTGGCGCGCCTTGAAGCAATTGCAGGCGGCGCCGAAAGCACGCAGGGTCTCTTCCGGAAAGAGCGTGGAAGAAGAGCCGAATACCGAGGCGTACCTGGTATTTTTTGCCTTTGACAGCGACGCGCTGGACGAACGCGCCGAACGCATGGTGGATGACGTGGCGGCGCAGCTGAACCGCAAGGGCGCGCATTATACGGTAACGCTCAACGGCCATGCCGATAAAACCGGCACGGCGCGCTATAACTTCACGCTGTCCTTGCGCCGCGCCCAGGCGGTGCTGGAAGCGCTGGTGGAACGCGGCATTCCCAAATTCGTCATCCGCGCCTTCGGCTTCGGCGACACCGACCCGCGCGTGCCGGAAGAGCAAGGCGTGCCGGAGCCGCAAAACCGCCGCGTTGAGATTTACATCGGCGGGAAATAGGGCTATGAAGAGCCCCTTATGGTTTCCGACCGCATCCTCATCCTGGATTTCGGCTCGCAGGTGACGCAGCTGATCGCGCGGCGCGTGCGCGAAAGCGGGGTGTTTTGCGAGATAAAGCCTTACCATGCAAGCGCGGAGGAAATAACCGCCTTCGCGCCGAAGGCTATTATCCTTTCCGGCGGGCCGGCCTCGGCGCATCATGACATAGCCCCGCGCTGCGACGCCGCCGTGTTCCATTCGGGTGTTCCGGTGCTGGGCATCTGTTACGGCGAGCAGCTGATGGCGATGGAGCTGGGCGGCCGCGTAGAGCTGGGCGATCATGGGGAATTCGGCCGCGCCACCATCACCGTGGTTTCTCCGAGCCGCCTGTTTGAAGGCGTGTGGCAGCAGGGAAAATCCTACCCGGTGTGGATGAGCCACGGCGACCGTGTCACCACCCTGCCGCCGGGATTCGTGGCGGCGGCCACCTCGCCGAATGCTCCTTTCGCCGCCATCGCCGACGAGGCGAAACGATTTTACGGCGTGCAATTCCACCCCGAAGTGGCCCATACGCCGGACGGCGCGGCGCTGCTGAAGAACTTCACGCACCGCATCGCCGGCTGCCGCGGCGACTGGACCATGCACGCCTTCCGCGCCCAGGCGATCGATATCGTCCGCCAACAGGTGGGGATGCGCCGCGTCATCTGCGGCGTCAGCGGCGGCGTGGATTCCACGGTGGTGGCGGTGCTGCTGCATGAGGCCATCGGCGATCAGCTCACCTGCATTTTCATTGATACCGGCCTGCTGCGCAGCGGCGAGGCGGAGCAGGTGGAGGAATTGTTCAAGCGTCATTTCAACATTCCGCTGCTGCACGTGGACGCGAGCCGCCTGTTCATCAGCCGCCTGAAAGGCGTCAGCGATCCGGAGCGCAAGCGCAAGATTATCGGCGAAACTTTCGTCGAGGTGTTCGAGCATGAGGCCGAAGCCGGCGGCGGCGCGGATTTTCTGGCGCAAGGCACGCTTTATCCGGATGTCATCGAGTCGGTCTCCTTCACCGGCGGGCCGAGCGTCACCATCAAGTCGCATCACAATGTCGGCGGGCTGCCGGAGCGCATGAACCTGGGGCTGGTGGAGCCCTTGCGCGAGCTGTTTAAAGATGAGGTTCGCGCGCTTGGCCAGGAGCTTGGCGTGCCGCCGGACCTGGTGAACCGCCACCCCTTCCCCGGGCCGGGCCTGGCCATCCGCATCCCCGGCGAGATCACCGAGGAGAAGCTGCGCATCTTGCGCCAGGCGGACGCGATTTATCTGGATGAAATCCGCAAAGCGGGGTTGTATGATCACATCTGGCAGGCGTTTGCCGTGCTGCTGCCGGTCAAAAGCGTCGGCGTGATGGGCGACAGCCGCAGCTACGATTACGCCTGCGTGCTGCGCGCGGTGACCTCCAGCGACGGCATGACGGCGGATTTCTATCCGTTTGATCATGAATTTCTGGGGCGGACGGCGAACCGCATCATTAATGAGGTGCGCGGCATCAACCGCATCGTTTATGATGTCACCAGCAAACCGCCGGGAACCATTGAGTGGGAATGATATGAGCGAACTGATCCGCGAATTGGAAGAAGACATGCGCGCGTTGCGCGTCAAAACGCTGTGGCACCGCTACGGCAACACGCTGATCGGCATCAGCATCGCCATCGTGCTGGGCACGGCGGGCGGGGTGGCGTGGAAAAGCTATGCCCGCTCGCGCCATGAGGCCGATACCGGCCGGCTGCTTGCCGCTCTTGCGGTCAAGGATGGCCGGGCCGAAGCCTTGGCGGCAGTGACGCGCGATACCGCCGGGCAGGCGACAGCGGCGCTGGCGGGGCTGCATCTGGCGGATGACGCGCTGAAGGCGAGCGCCCCGGCGCCGGCGCTGGCCGCCTATGAATCCATTAAGGAGGACGCGCGGCAGGAAGCGGCGTTGCGCGCCCTGGCGGGCATACTGGCCGCGCAGGCCGCTCCTTCCGGCGCCGCCGCACCGGCGCCTACCGGAAAAGATGCGCCGTTTGCCGCCCACGCGCGCGAAGCGCTGGCGTGGCGGCTGTACCATGACGGCAAGCGCCAGGAGGCCCAGGCCGTATTCTCCGCGCTGGCATCGGATGTGGCGGCACCGCCCAGCCTGCGCCAGCGCGCCGGGCTGATGGCATCATACCTGACAGGAGGCGCCTGATGCGCATCGTCCCTCTCGCGCTGCTGGCCGGTGTGGCAGTGCTTACCGCATGCAGCATGATTCCCAGCTGGATGGGCGGCAGCAAGAAAGAAGCGGAAAAGAAGCTGGAGGGCCAGCGCATCGCCGTGCTGCGCGGCGCGATTCCTCTGGAGCCGGACAGCGCGCTCGCCACGGTTCCCGCAGATACCCCAGCCGCCGTGGCCAATCCCTCCTGGTCTCAGCACGCGGGCGGCGCAGCGGGCAGGCCGGACGTGCCTAATCCCGCGCTGGCAGTATCACTGGAAAAACGCCAATCGGCGCGCGTGGGCGACGGCAATGATTTTTCTTATAAGCTGGTGACGCCGCCGGTGGTGGGAGACGGCGCCGTGTTCGCCATGGACGCCAACGGCATGGTGTCGGCGCATGACGTGAAGGATGTAAGCGAGGTGCGCTGGATTTCCCCCGGCGTGGCCTCCGAAAAGAGCGAGGCGGTAGTGGGCGGCGGGCTTGCCTATGAGTCCGGCCGCGTATATGCCGCCTCCGGCAAGGGTCTGGTGGTCGGCCTGAACGCCGCCACGGGGGTGGAGCTGTGGCGGCAAATGCTGAACATTCCCATTCGCTCCGCGCCCCGTGTCAGCAGCGGGCGCGTGTATGTCACCACGGTGGACAGCCAGCTGTTTGCGCTGGATGCGGGAACCGGCATTATCGTCTGGAGCCATCGTGGAGTGGACGAGGGTCACGGATTCCTGATCGAACCTTCTCCCGCCGTTACCGGCGAGCTGGTGGTGGCGCCATATGCTTCCGGAGAAATTCATGGCCTGCGGCCTGAATCGGGCGAAGAAGTGTGGAATGACGGCGTGGTGGGCGTGCAGCGCCAATCCGCCACCGCGCTGTTCACCGGCATCGGCGGCGATCCTGTGATCACCCCGGACGGATTGCTGTATGTCGCGGGCAGCGCCAATCAGTTTGCCGTGTTCCAGGCGGAGACGGGACGGCGGCTGTGGGATCAGCCCATTTCCTCCCTCAATACGCCGCAGGTGGTGGGAGATTATGTGTATGTGCTGAATACCGACGCGGCGCTGGTGTGCCTGCACCGCACGGATGGTCGGGTGAAATGGGTGGCGTCCCTGCCAGAGTTCGAAGACATGGAAAAGAAGAAAAACCGCTACACCTGGAACGGCCCGGTGATGGCGGGCGGGCGCCTGCTGGTGGCGGGCGCGCATGGGAAAATGATGGAAATCTCGCCGCAGGACG
>JAFATP010000217.1 GCA_019243895.1 Alphaproteobacteria bacterium | reverse complement strand
TGTCCTGCTGAAGGATTTTGCGGTCAACGCCTTTTTCGGTTTTCTTTTCGGCGATGGCGGTCTGATCAACGCCGATAGCGACGCTATCCAGCGCCTGTGCCCCATAATTGCCGGTGGCCTTATCCACCGCCTTGGCGGCTCGGTCTTGCGCCAGCCCATTCTCCTGCTTGTTGAGCGCGGCGTTATCCTTATGGATGGCGTTCACGTCCGCCTGCATGTCCACGTTGTCCTGAGACGCGGTTTGCGCAAGGGCAGGGGCGGAAAATGCCGTCATGCCGGCCAGGGCGCTGATAAAGATGGTTTTCATGACTTTTTCTCCTTTTTAGAAAATAAAATGCTTTAACTCACGAACAGGATAGGCAAGCGGACATAAAATCTATATTATTTTGTAACCTTTATTGTATAAGGGCCCCAAATTAAGTGGTTGAGAATGAAGCTTCCTCACCTCCTGTTCGTACGTAAACTGAAAACGGCGCTCGCCGCTGCCGCCGCCACCGCGGCGCTTTCCGCCTGCGCGCTGGCGGCCACCGCGTTCAATCTCACCATCACCCGCGAGGGGTATGAAATCCACCGGGATATCGCCTACGGCGACAACCCGCGCCAGCGTCTGGACATCTACGTGCCGGATCGCCTTGCTAAGCCCGCCCCCGTGATTGTTTTTTATCACGGCGGCGCGTGGCGCGGCGGCGACAAGGCGGATTACCTCTTCGTCGGCCAGGCGTTCGCCGAGAACGGGTTTATCGCCGTGATGGCGGAATACCGGCTTTTCCCGGAAGTGTCTTTCCCCGGATTCATGGAAGACGCCGCGGGCGCGCTGCGCTTCGTGCACGATCACATCGGCGCATATGGCGGAGACCCCGCCAAGCTGTTTGTCGCCGGCCATTCGGCGGGCGGCTATATCGCCGTCATGCTGGCCGCCAACCCCGACTATCTCCGCAAGGCGGGCGGCGATCCGCACTGGATCAGAGGCGTCATCGGCATCGCCGGGCCTTATGATTTCCTGCCGTTCACCGATCCGCCGGTGCGGGAGATTTTCAGTAAGGCGGAGGAAAGCGCCACGCAGCCCGTTTATTTCATGAATCGAAAATTGCCGCCCATGTTGCTGGCCACCGGCGATGCGGACGACGTGGTGCTGCCGAAAAATACCTTAAGCGCTGCGGAGAAGCTCCGCTCCGTGCAAAGCCCGGTGGAGCAGCGCATCTATCCTGGTGTCAGCCATATGGGCATTATCCTTTCGCTGGCGCAGGGTTTCCGCGATAAAACGCCGCTGCTGGAGGACATCACCCGCTTCGTCAACGCCAACAGCGCTCATTGATGCATAAAAAAGGGCACCGGCAAGCGCCGGCGCCCTAACACCAATTACAAAAGGAAATTAGTCTTCCTTGTGATGCTTCTTCTTGTGCTTGCCGGTAGACGTGGAATCGTCCGCGTCGTTGTCCATCTGGGCGGTGGTGGCGGTGGTACCGGTCTTGGTGTTCACATCCGTATCGGATTTATTGCTGCCGGTATGGATGCCGCCGTTGATGCGCGTGCCGGTGCCGGTGGTCACGCCGCTGTTCTGCAGCGTGGAAGCGGAAGTGTTGGCGCCGGTGTTGGCGGAGGTGTGGCTGGTGTTGCTGCCGGAGCCTGATCCCGTCTGGCCCGTAGTGGCCGTCGTATCCACGCCCGTTCCCACCGTGGTGGAAGCGGTGTTGCTGCCGGTGTGAATGCCGCCGTTGATGCGCGTGCCGGTGCCGGTGCTCACGCCGCTGTTCTGCGTGGTGTCGGTGGTGGTATTCACCCCGGTGTTAACGCTGGTATCGCTGGTATTGGCGGCATAGGCGGCGGAAGCCGCGCCAATCGCCATGGCGGCAGTGATGGAAAGCATAGTGTAATGTTTCATGGTCTTCTCCATTTGTTACAGTTGAACGGCGCGCGTCATGCGCAACGCGTACATCCAACGCTGCCCGCCGATGCCTAAAATTCCCATAAGGAATGCCGATGCCGGCTGCATCGTAATCTTCCCGTAATGCTCGTGTAATGTTTGAAACGAAAGACGGGCGGGGAGAAGATTGTCACGAGAGCAATCCTTCTGCATGGCCGCCGGCTAACCACACAACTCAAAAAAATGGCCATTTATCAAAAGGGCAATCGCACGAGAGCGCCTTAGAAATACTACAAAGGCGCAACCATAAAATCACATCGCATGGACATGGATACCACCCTCTGCATTTTTACGTGCTGGTTTAATAACGATTTCCACTTCCTGATTTAGACGCACCAATAGTTGCAACAGTCTATCGACAGAAAAATCGAGGAATTTGCCATTCATAAGTGCAGATACATCAGGTTGTTTTAAACCAAGGACATCTGCTGCTTCTCTTTGTTTCAAACCACGTTTAGTAACAATTTTATAAATCTGATGGGTAAGATGCGCTTTTGCAAGCATCTCATCAGAATCATCCATGCCAATATCGGCAAAAACGTTTCCACTTCCACGTTCGATTTTATCCTTGCTCATATCACTTTCTCCTTTGCAATGCCTTGTAATCTTCCTCTGCATGCTTCAATCTCGACTTAATCAGGTCAATATCATGTTGCGGCGTTTTAATGCCATGCTTTGATTTCTTTTGGAATGCGTGCAGCACATACACCCTTCTTGCGAACTTAACGGTATAGACAGCGCGATACGTATCCCCATCATAATCTTCGACTACCTCTAACACACTCGCACCACCAAACCCTTTGAGTGGTTTTACGGATGGTGATTTATCACCCAACTGCGCCATATAGAGCGCATACCCCATTTCCTTCATCACCTGTTCCGGAAACTCACAAAAACGTGCTTTGCTGTCTCCTAATCCAATCCAACGGTTTTGAAGGTATCATAACATGCTTTATCTACCACTGTATCAAGGCATCATTACGCAAAAATAAGATAAAGCGTATTTCGTGCGCAAGGGGTTATACCCTAATATGCGGTTGGTACCCATATGGTACCCAAAAGGTGAAACTGGTGATCCGGGCGGGAATCGAACCCGCGACAACCTGATTAAAAGTCAGGTGCTCTACCGACTGAGCTACCGGATCATTTTCGCGCGCTTATCAAGCAGTTGCGCCTTGAAGGGGACGCCGCGCCGGGCTGTACAATAGAAATTGCGGTAGGAAAGTCAATGCGCGGCTGGCGTCGCGTGCGGAGGGCCGTAAATGCGCCGCGGAAAAAAGGGCATTGCCAGCGTGCCTGCGAAGGCTGTAAAGTTCGGCGCGATTATGCCGCTTCGGCATGCACCAAAAGGAGTTTGCGTCATCGTCAACCGGCTTTATAAAAACGATATTCCCGCCGATCTGCGCTTAAACGGCGCCATCGCGGTGGATACGGAGGCGATGGGCCTGATCAACCGGCGCGACCGGCTATGCGTGGTGCAGCTGTCCGACGGCGACGGCCATGCGCATCTGGTGCAGTTCGATCCGGGGGAATATGACGCGCCGCACCTGCGCGCGCTGCTGGCGGCGCCGGACCGGCTGAAGCTTTTTCATTTCGCGCGGTTCGACCTTTCCATCATGCTGCGCTATTTAGGCGTGGTGGCGGCGCCGGTGTATTGCACGCGCACCGCTTCGCGCCTGGTGCGCACCTACACGGACAAGCACGGCTATAAGGATTTATGCCGGGAATTGCTGGCGGCGGACATCTCCAAGCAGCAGCAAAGCTCTGACTGGGGCGCCGTGGCGTTGTCGCCGGAGCAGGTGGAATATGCCGCCTCCGACGTGCTGCACCTGCACCGGCTGAAGGAAAAGCTGGACGTGATGCTGGCGCGCGAGGGGCGCACCGAACTGGCCGAGGCGTGCTTCGGCTTTCTGCCGTGGCGGGCGATGCTGGACGTGGCGGGGTTTGAGAATGAAGACCTTTTCGCGCATTCGTAAGGCCGCGGTCGCCGGCGCGGCGCGCTTCGGCTTCTCGCTGCTGGAGATGACACTGGTGATGATGATCCTGGCCATGGTCGCCAGCATGTTTCTCACCACGGCGGCCAGCAAGATCAACGAAAAGAAAAAAGATATCACGCTCACCCATCTGCAGGAAGTGCAGGATGCGCTGGTGTCGTTCCGCCAGGCGAATCACCGCCTGCCCTGCCCGGCGGCGGCGGCGCTCAACATTTCCTCCAGCTCCTACGGGCGGGAGGCGGCCAATAATAATGCCAATTGCACCGGAGGTTCCCCGGCGGCGGATGTTTTCGGCAACGGCGTGGCCATCGGCACCGTGCCCACCAAGAATCTCGGCCTGCCCGATGACGACATGTATGACGGCTGGGGCAACAAGCTGACCTACGGGGTGGATACGCGCGCTACGGTGGATTGCGCTTTCACCAAGGCATATGCCGCCATCACCGACACCAGCACCGTTTTCATCACGGTGAATGACGCCAACGGCAATCCGCGCACCACCAACGCCTGGTTCGTGCTGGTCAGCCACGGCCAGAACGGGCACGGCGCTTTTTTGCCGAGCGGCTCGCGCTATTCGAACGGCTCGGTCAACGCCAACGAGCTGCTCAACTGTCACTGCAAGAGCACCGGGACGTATGACGGCGGCCTGTCCCAGAATCTGTTCGTGGATCAACTCACCACCGAGAACGCCGCCAACCCGCTGAACCGCTTTGACGACATTCTGAAATACGGTGAGCGTATGCACCTGCGCAACAAGGACGACGAGGCAGGCACCACGGAAACCTGCCCATGAAAAAAAACCACTTCGGCATCGCGGCATCCCCTGCCGCCGCCATCGAGCATGGGCGCGCCGTCATCGCGCAGGAGATTAAAGGATTGCACGCCTTGCTGGATGCGCTGGACGGCCGCTTCGCGCAGGCGGTGGAGCGCATCGGCGCGGTCAAGGGAAGGCTGATCGTCAGCGGCATGGGGAAAAGCGGCCACATCGCGCGGAAAATCGCCGCGACGCTGGCCTCCACCGGCACTCCCGCCTATTTCGTTCACCCCGCGGAGGCCAGCCACGGCGATCTGGGCATGATCACGCCGCAGGACGGCGTGCTGGTGCTGTCCAATTCCGGCGAAACGGCGGAGCTCGGCAGCCTGATCGCTTATTGCAAGCGCTCCGGCATTCTGCTGGTGGCGGTGGTGCGCCGTGCCACCTCCATGCTGGTGGAGGCGGCGGATATCGCGCTGGTGCTGCCGGACATTCCCGAAGCCTCCCCCACCAATGCGCCCACCACCTCCACCACCATGATGCTGAGCCTGGGCGATGCGCTGGCGGTGGCGCTGATGGAGCGCAAGGGCTTTTCGCCCGACCAGTATCGCGACTTCCATCCGGGCGGCAGCCTGGGTCGCGCCCTGATCCGGGTCGCCGATCTGATGCATTCCGGCGATGCGGTGCCGCTGGCCGCGCCCGATACCGCCATGCCCGATCTTCTGCTCACCATGGCCTCCGGCCGCCTGGGCTGTGTCGGCATCGTGGATGACACGGGCGCGCTGGCCGGCATCGTCACC
>JAFATP010000265.1 GCA_019243895.1 Alphaproteobacteria bacterium | reverse complement strand
GGTGCCGCCTGCGGCGTGGCGTCCACGGTGGCCTGTTCCGCTTCATCCAGCGCGGAAACCAGGCTTTCGGCGGCGTTGCGGATGTGCGAGCGATAATTCTTCTGTTCTTCGGTCAGCGCGGTGGCGGCTAGCAGGTCATCAAAGCCGAGCAGGGCGCCGGCGGGTGTGCGCAAACCGTGGCCCATGCGGCCGAGCGCCGCGTCTTTGGCCGCCAGCGCCGCTTTTGCAGTCTCCTGCGCTTCTTCCGCCTGCGCGGCGCGCAAGGCGAGCTTGTGATTGGCCGCCGTCAGCTCCGCGACGCGCCGCGCCAGCTGCATCTCCAGCGCGCGAATGAAGCGTTTTTTAGCATAGGCATAGAGCGGCCACAGCAGCGCCACCGCCCCGGCGGCGAGAAGCACCGGCGCGGCGTCAGCGGAGAGCGAAAAGGCTGGCGGGGACATGGCAGCAACGTGCATAGGTGTCCAGAATCTGCGCGATTTTTTCCGCTTTCACGGGCTTGTTGAGGTATTCATCCATGCCGGCCCCCAGGCAGCGCTCGCGGTCGCCCTGCATGGCATCCGCCGTCAGCGCGACAATAAAGGGCTGGCGGCGCAGCGAGAGCGCGCGGATGGCGCGGGTGGCGGCAAAGCCATCCATTTCCGGCATCTGGCAGTCCATGAAAACGATGTCATAGTCATGACGCTGCACGAAATGCACCGCCTCCACTCCGTTAGCGGCCACCTGCACCGGGCAGCGGTATTTTTTCAGCAGCGCCTGCATGTAAATCTGATTGGGCTTCAAATCCTCCGCCACCAGTATTTTCAGATGGGAATAATCAATGGCATGGTTGGCGTCCGGATGCTCCTTGTCATGCAGAAAGCTGTAGCGCGTCAGCAGCGGAGCGGCGGCGGATTGACGCCGGGTGGCCCAGAGAATGGCCAGCTTTTCCGCTAGGCGCGCCGGGCAATAAGGCTTCAGCAGCAGCGCGTGAAAACCGTCCGCCTCCAGCTCCTTGAGATTGCCGGGATCGCAGTTGCGCATGGCGATCAGCTGCAATCCGGGGAAGCCTCGCGTATGGATTTCCGCGGCGAACGCCTTGCCGTTCATGCCGAAGAGATGATAATCAACGAACGCCATGTGGAAAGGCTCGCCGGCCTCTGCCGCGCACGCCATCGCCGCCAGGGCTTCCTCGCCTTGCATGAAGCACGCCGCTTTGGCTTTCCACGCGGAAAAATATTCCTGCAGAATGCTTAAATTCTTGGCGTTATCGTCAATGGCGACAATGCGCAGAAAGGAGAAGTCCGGCGCGGGCTTTTCGTAGCGGAAGGCGGAGGGATCAATAGGAAATACCGCATTGAAGAAAAATTGTGATCCCTTGCCCGGCTCACTGCTGACCGTGATATGCCCGTCCATCAACTGCGTTAGCTTGCGGCAAATGGCAAGGCCAAGGCCGGTGCCGCCGAATTTCCGTGTGGTGGACTCCTCTGCCTGGGTGAATTTCTCGAAGATGTAAGAAACTTTGTCCGGCGGAATGCCGATGCCGGTATCTTCCACCTGGAAGGAGAGAGTGGCTTTGTCAGCGCTGCTGTCATAGCGGTCCACCAGAATGGCGACGTGACCCTCCGTGGTGAACTTGATGGCATTGCCCACCAGGTTGATGAGAATCTGCCGCAGGCGTACCGGGTCGCCGATCAGGTAGCGCGGCGTGCGCGGGCCGAAGCGCGTCAGCAGTTCAATGTTTTTCTCGCGCGCCTTGATGACCAGCGTGTCGGTGACCTGCTCCACCGTGGGGAAGAGATCGAACGGCGTTTTCTCCAGCTCAAGCTTCCCCACTTCGATCTTGGAGATGTCCAGGATGTCATTAATGATGTCCAGCAGCGATTCCGAGGAATTGCGCGCGATCTCCGCCCAGAGGCGCTGCTGCTGATCCAGCTGGGTTTCCAGCAGCAGCTGCGTCATGCCCATGATGGAATTCATCGGCGTGCGGATTTCATGGCTCATATTGGCGAGGAAGTCGCTCTTGGCGCGGCTGGCCGCTTCGGCGGCTTCCTTCGCCTCGCGCAGCGCTTGTTCGATGCGCTTCTTCTCGGTGATGTCCTCGGAGATGCCGAGCAGGAAGCGCGGCCGGCCCTGCTCGTCCAGAATGGGGATCTTGCGGGTG
>JAFATP010000256.1 GCA_019243895.1 Alphaproteobacteria bacterium | reverse complement strand
CGCATAGATTCCGCCCGCCGCTGCGAGCAGCAGGATAACCGCGCCGATGAGGAGTTTACGGCGCGGGCTTAACCTCGCTTTTTTCTTTTGCATGTTGAATCTCTAAGACTCCGCCATAATGATGCCATCTCATCTCCGCATGCCGCTCATGCCCGGCCTAGCCTCCCAAAAGAGCTATTCGAAAACGATGTGATTATTAATTTATTAATATAAAACAGATATCTTATTAAAGAAATATAACCTCATAATATAACCATCATATGTAAAAATAACGTTATTCAAGGAGAGAGTATCATGCGCCCTCAAGACCAATTTCTAGGAAGGATCGAATTGCCCTCCGCGCCGGAATCGCCTTTCGAGCAGGTGGAATTCATGCGTCTCCATCATTTCACGGATGATAGTTCGCTTGCCGACCCCACCCAGTTCGGTAAAAATGTAATCTTTCAGATAAAAGCCGCTCCGCGTGATAAATAGGGGATGAATCTATGGCAGGGCAGGTGCCTGCATTATTGGCGAGGCTTGAATATGCGGGTGTCAGCCATCAGCATGTCGTGCTGAAAGAACGGGCGAGAATGCAGGGAATCGGAGCAGGAATGCCATTCGGGGAGGATAGCGAAACCCTCAGTATGATTGCCATACCCATCTATAATGGTCGTTATGCCAACCCGCGCGAAACCATTGGCAAGGTGCTCGATGTCATGCAGGAGTTTGGCATGACCCCCGACCAGGCGGAAGCCGTTCGCCACGCGATTAAAAATCAGTCTGCTCTGGTAGAACCCGAACGGGTGCCGCACGCCGCTCAACAACGACACTACTAGAAGCTACGTCCGCAGCGCCGCTCTAATCGCTTCCACCGCCTGGCCGAGCAACGCCGCATCCGGCCCTCCGCCCTGGGCCATTTCCGGCCGGCCGCCGCCGCCCTTGCCGCCGAGCGCCGCCACCGCCGCCTGCACCAGCGTCACGGCGCTTAGAGCATCGGCGCGGCCCTTGGCCACCGCCGCCACCAGCGAGGCTTTTCCTTCAAAGCCGGTGGCCGCCACCGCCACATCCGCGCCGGAGGATTTCAGCAGATCCTCGGCGACGCCGCGCAGCTCCTTGGGCGCCAGATCGTCAAACAGCCGCACGGCAACATTATGCTCCCCGATCTTTTCCGCCTGCGGCGCCGCTGCTGCGCTGCCGCCCAGGGCGAGCTGCTTTTTCGCCGCCGCCAGCTCCCTGGCCAGCTTCTTCTGCTCCTCCTGCAATTTCGCAATGCGCTCCGGCAATGACTCCGCGGGCGTTTTCAATGCCTCCGCCAGCTGGCGCACCACCTCATCGCGCGTTTCCAGATAAGCGAAGGCTTCTTTCCGCGTCACCGCCTCGATGCGGCGCACTCCCGCCGCCACCGCGCTTTCGCCGATGATCTTAAACAGGCCGATGTCGCCGGTGGCGCGCACATGGGTGCCGCCGCACAGCTCTATGGAGTAGTGGGTGCCGGGTGGCGAGTGGCGGCTCTCTTCACTGGTCACTTGCCACTGGTCACCCGCCGCCCCCATGCTAAGCACCCGCACCTGCTCGCCGTATTTCTCGCCGAACAGCGCCATCGCCCCGGCGTTGATTGCCGCTTCCGGCGCCATGCAGCGCGTCTGCACCGGCGTGTTTCGCCAGATCAGCGCGTTGACTTGCGCCTCCACCGCGGCGATGTCCTCCGGCGCCAGCGCCTTGCCGTGGCTGAAATCGAAGCGCAGGCGGTCCGGCGCCACCAGCGAGCCTTTTTGCGTCACGTGAGCGCCCAGCCGGTCGCGCAGCGCCTTATGCAGCAGGTGCGTGGCCGAGTGATTGGCGCGGATGGCGGCGCGCCGGTCGGCATCGATCTCCGCGCGCAGCCTATCGCCCGCCGCGAGCTGGCGCAGCAGCCGCACGCGGTGCACGTGAAAATCCTCCAGCGGCTTTTGCGTATCCAGCACTTCCGCCACGGCCTGGCCGTTGACGGCGAAGCGCCCGGTATCGCCCACCTGCCCGCCGGACTCGCCGTAAAACGGCGTGCGGTCCAGCACCACGTAAGCTTCGTCGCCGTCCGGCACCACCGCCAGCACTTCGGCATCGCTTGCCTCTTCCTCATAGCCGGTGAACGCGGTCGCCCCCAGACGCTCTTTCAACGCGAACCACTGCTGGCCCACCGCCTTCTCGCCGCTGCCGCTCCACGCCTGCCGCGCGCGGTCGCGCTGCTCCGCCATGCTGGCCTCGAACCCTTCCGCATCCACGCCGATGCCTTTGCCGCGCAAGATATCCTCCGTTAAATCCAAGGGGAAACCGTACGTGTCATACAGCTTGAACGCCACTTCGCCCGGCAGCACGCCGCCGCGCGCCAGCGGCCCGGAAGCTTCCTCCAGCAGCTTGAGGCCGCGGTCCAGCATGGCCTTAAACCGCTCCTCCTCGCCGCGCAGCGACTCCTCGATCACCGCCTCGGCGCGGCGCAGCTCCGGATAAGCCTCGCCCATCATGCCCGCCAGCGTCGGCACCAGCCGATACATCAGAGGCTCGCGGCAGCCCAGCTGGTGCGCATGGCGCATGGCGCGGCGCATGATGCGGCGAAGTACGTAGCCGCGTCCCTCGTTGGACGGCATCACCCCGTCGGCAATGAGGAAGCTGGAGGCGCGCAGATGATCTGCGATCACGCGGTGCGAAACGCGCGACTCCGGCGTCACCACGCGCGACTCCGCCTGCGACGCGCCGATCAGCGCGCGGAACAAATCCGTGTCGTAATTATCGTGCACGCCCTGCAGCACCGCCGCAATGCGCTCCAGCCCCATGCCGGTGTCGATGGAAGGCGTGGGCAGCGCCACGCGCTCGCCATCGTCCCGCTGGTCAAACTGCATGAACACCAGATTCCAGATTTCCACGAAGCGCTCGCCGAAACGGTCGGAGCCGTCGGCGTTCAATGCCCATTCCCCCTCGCCCGCCGCCTTGCCGTGATCGTAAAAAATCTCGGAGCACGGGCCGCACGGGCCGGTGTCGCCCATCGCCCAGAAATTATCCTTGGTCGGCACGCGCAAGATGCGCTCATCGGCGCAGCCGGCAATCTTTTTCCACAAGCCGAACGCCTCGTCATCGGTGTGATACACGGTGAAAGAGAGCTTCTCCGGCGCGATGGCGAATTCCTTGGTGAGCAGCTCCCACGCCAGCACGATGGCGCGTTCCTTGAAATAATCGCCGAAGGAGAAATTGCCCAGCATCTCGAAAAACGTGTGGTGGCGCGCGGTGTAGCCGACATTGTCCAGATCGTTATGCTTGCCCCCGGCGCGCACGCATTTCTGCGCGGTGGCGGCGCACTTCATCTCGGTTTTCTCGGCGCCGGTGAAAATGTTTTTGAACTGGTTCATCCCGGCGTTGGTGAACATCAGCGTCGGATCATTATGCGGCACCAGCGGGCTGGACGGCAGCACCGCATGGTCGTGCCGCTGGAAGAATTCCAGAAACGCCTTGCGGACGTGGTGAACAGTATTATTCATAAGCTATTGATATTACCTCTATAAATCGATATGAGGGCGCGCGTGCCGATCTTCATTAAAATGTAACATGAAATCCGCTAATCACAATCTATAATGGGTTAAAGAAAAGGTTGTCGTCAGGAAAATAAGCGAGCACAGATGCCGAACACCTCCCAGCAAGCTTACGATAAAGAATTCCGCGAAAAGAGCGTGCATT
>JAFATP010000069.1 GCA_019243895.1 Alphaproteobacteria bacterium | reverse complement strand
TACGTTCATGCGCGGCCTATTGCAAAGGCAAGCGGCGGACAGGCTTTATACCACATGAGGGAGTGCCCTCATGGCGCGCGATGACTTAAAGCCGCGCGTTATCGCCGCTTGAAAAGCGGATGAAAGCCTTTGTCTGCCGGGCAGGCGCATGTCCGTTTGCGCTCGATTGATCATAAGAATTACGTGGCCGGCCACTGAAATTTAAGAAGGAAAATGAATAATCTCTAAAAGGGGAGGCAGAAGTTGACCTAAGGCAGCAAACACTCGAAGAACGGATGCAGGGAGGGCGCGAGTCAGGGAAGCGAATGCTTATGCGCCCCTGAGGCTCTTGGTTTTCCACTGCTTGTCCACCTTCACGAACAGCTCCAGGTGCACGCGCTTGCCCAGCATCCGCTCCAGTTCAAGCCGCGCGGCGATGCCGATTGTCTTCAGGCCTGCGCCGCCTTCGCCGATAACGATTTTTTTCTGCCCCTCGCGCTCCACCACGATTTTCTGGGAGATGCGAATCAGTTCGGCGCGTTCCTCCCATGTCTCGGTTTCCACGGTGAGGTCATACGGCAGCTCCTGCCGCAGCTGCATGAACAGCTTCTCGCGCGTGATTTCCGCCGCCAGCGCGCGCAGGGATTGGTCGGTGAGTTGGTCGGGCGGATAAAGCCATGGGCCCTCGGGCATCAGCGGCGCGAGATGCGCCGCCACGTCCTCCACACCGTCGCCGGTGGCGGCGGAGATCATGAAAATGCGCTCGAACAGGCCAAGCTCGCCGCAGACGGCGGCCAGCTTCAGCAGGAAAGGCTTGCGCACGGCATCCACCTTGTTCAGCGCCAGCACCAGCGGTTTTCCGCCGCGCCGTTCGCGCAGGCGCTCCATCAGGCCAAGCGAGGTGGCGTCCATACCCTTGGATGCATCCACCACCGCCAGCAGCGCATCGGCATCGGCAACGCCTGCCCAGGCTTCCTCCACCAGGCCCTTTTCGAAGGCGCGCCGGCCGTCGAAAATGCCGGGCGTGTCAATGAAAATGAGCTGCGCATCCCCGCGCATGCATAAGCCCCTCACGCGGAAGCGGGTGGTCTGCTCCTTCGGCGTGACGATGGACACTTTGCCGCCGGCCAGGCGGTTGACCAGTGTGGACTTCCCGGCGTTCGGCGCGCCGATGACGGCAACCATGCCGCAGCGCTGCATCATTCCCTCCCCCGGGCCGGAGGCTGATACAGGGCGATTTTGTTGTCTTCCACGGAGCGCTCCAGAAACGCCTTCACCGGCGCTATGTCTTTTGCGTCCAGATAGATGGCGGCGCATACCGCCTCCAGCACATCGGCGCCGGTCTTGCAGCCGCGCCTTATGTTTTCCGCGTGCACCGGGGGATAACCTTCAATGATGAAATAATCGCCGAGGTTCAGCCTGGCCGCGATGGCCATGAGATTGCGGTTGGAAAGAACGCGTTGACGCGCCGCATCGATGTGCTTTCCGGAAAAATCGGGGAACGCCTCTTTGAATCCGGGTTTCTCCGTAGCCTCCCACATTTGCGTATAAAGCGCAAGGCCCAGGGCGCAGTCGCCCACCAGTTCCATGCGTCCCCGTATATGGCTTGCCGTATGGCCCCTATCGCCATTCCCGCTTTCGGCTTTGGCTGAACGAAAAGTCAGCGCGTCTCTCAGCAGCGAGGAGTCGGCGAATCTGTATCCCAGCTTTTCTTGCAGCTCTTCGAGCGACCGGGGTAATCCGGCTTCAGGACAATCAAGGACTGCGCTAGACATCCCGCATCAACTCCGCCAGCAGCAATTCCGCCGCCTGTTGTTCGGCCGCTTTCTTAGAGGCGGCGCTGGCGGAGGCGTGGCCGTGATCCTGCACCTGCACCTCGATGGTGAACAGCGGCGCGTGCGCCGGA
Source organism: Alphaproteobacteria bacterium (assembly GCA_019243895.1). Classification (GTDB taxonomy): domain Bacteria; phylum Pseudomonadota; class Alphaproteobacteria; order Rickettsiales; family SXRF01; genus JAFATP01. The sequence goes on along the minus strand of JAFATP010000069.1, from coordinate 2,001 downwards.
CCTTGCGTGTTCCGCACATGATAGGACGGCACCGGCAGGCCGCGCGCCTGCGCCCATTCCTGCAACGCGGTCTTAGCGTCTTTTGGCGGCGCAGGAGTGTCCCGGGCAAGCGCCGTCCAGCGCGGTAGGATGAACGCTTCCGCCGCCGCGTATCCGCCATCCATGAACAGCGCGCCGATCAGCGCTTCGCACGCATCTTCCAGATTGGCGGGATTATCGCGCCCGCCCGCGCCCGCCTCGCTGGCCGCCATCGCCAGCGCCTCGCCCAGCCCGATTTCCCGCGCCACGGCGGCCAGCGTTTCGCTGCGCACCAGCGCGGCATGTCGGCGCGCCAGCTCGCCTTCGGATTCTTCCGGGAAAAGCTCGAACAGCAGCCGCGCCGCCACCGCCCCAAGCACGGCGTCGCCCAGAAATTCCAGCCGCTGGTTATTGCTTTTGCCTGCCATGCTCGGATGGGTGAGCGCTTGGCTCAGGATGCGCTCGTTGCGGAACTCGTAATCCAGCTTGAGCGCGCGCGGCATCAATCGATATGCTTGAAGAAACGTTCAAGGCGCAGCGGCGGCTTTTCATTCCATCCGCCGAAGGAGAAAAAGATCAAATCGGCGCGGCCCAGGATGTTTTCCTCCGGCACGAACCCCACCTCGTCGGAAAAGCGGCTGTCGCGCGAGTTGTCGCGATTGTCGCCCATCATGAAATAATGCCCCTCCGGCACGGTATATTCCGGGGTATTGTTGGCGAACCCTGTCTGCCGCTCCTGCAGGATGGTGATGACCTTGCCCTCCGGCAGGGTTTCATGAAAGCGGGGAATGGAGCGCATATGGCCGGAATCCTCATCCTCGGTGTAAATATCCGCCTGCTCTCTCGGCAGCGGCTTGTCATTGATGTAGACGATGCTGTTCTTCACCTGGATGCGGTCGCCAGGCAACCCAATGATGCGCTTGATGTAGTCGATCCGCGTGTTGGTGGGTAGGCGGAACACCACCACGTCCCCCCGCTTGGGCTTGGCCAGTTCCATGACGCGGCCATGAAAGGGCGGCAGGCCGAACGGAAAAGAATAGCGGCTGTAGCCGTAGCTGTATTTGGTGACGAAAAGGTAATCCCCGACCAGAAGGTTGCTTTTCATGGAGCCGGAGGGAATGTGAAACGGCTCGAAAAAGAAGCTGCGGAATACCAGCGCAATGACCACCGCCCAGAAAAACGTGCGCAGCGTTTCATTCCACCCGCCCTCTTTTTCAGGATCTTTTACGCGGTAAAACATCAGGTTAACTTCCCTTGGAAATAAGGTGTCGCAAAACCATAAGGGCGGCACATTACGCTACTCGCCGAATTTTTCAACCATTTCCGCCGTATCACGCTTGATTCTTCGTTTGGCGCAGCTACACTAAAAATCCTTCGCCGAAGCCATATTGGAGGGAGCAAGCGTTGCCAAACTTAGCCCAGAAGCCATTCGCCGAATCGCAACCGGCGCCGGACCCGGTCATCCAGCTGGGCGAAGCGCTGGGGCTGAGGGTCGAGCTGTCGCCGGAAATACCCCAGCGTCCCCACCTGCATAGACTCCAGCAACCCCATTTTAACAGAGCGTATTCGATCGGCCGCGAGGCGACGGCGGAAGAAGGCGAAAAGCCGAACGCGGGCGGGAGCTTGCCGGCGCTGCGCGGCGATGTGTTTGCGCGGTTCATTAAAGGAATACTCCACGCAACGCCCAAAGAAGACGGCGAGGCCCATGCCGCGTTCAGCAACCGCACCGACACCGCCCCGGGCAGCGACGGGCTCACATTGGTGATCGAGCATGACGACCGCGCCGACCAAAAGCTATGTGAAGTGCGCGATGCTTTTTTGGCGCCGGAGTCTGCGGACCGGCTGACGCAGCTTAAGAAGCTGCATCAAATGGCAAGCCTTGCGGAGATTGCGTTTTTGGCCAAGGCTGAAACAAAAGTGCTGGCGGCGACGCGGGCGACGCCTTCTATTTATTTCGATGCAGGCGGCAAGCCTGTATTGGGG
>JAFATP010000066.1 GCA_019243895.1 Alphaproteobacteria bacterium | reverse complement strand
TACGTTCATGCGCGGCCTATTGCAAAGGCAAGCGGCGGACAGGCTTTATACCACATGAGGGAGTGCCCTCATGGCGCGCGATGACTTAAAGCCGCGCGTTATCGCCGCTTGAAAAGCGGATGAAAGCCTTTGTCTGCCGGGCAGGCGTATGTCCGTTTGCGCTCGATTGATCATAAGAATCACGTGGCCGGCCACTGAAATTCATCCGCATGACGAGGTAAAATACAAAAAACACATACACGCTCATATACGAATGCCTCAATGACAGGCAGCGCCGCTTGCTCTATAAAGAGGAGCCAATGGAAGCCGCGACAGTGGACAATGCATGCCTGGTCGCCTCGTCGTTAAGCGGCAGGCGGTGGAGCCTGCGCGCGCATGACGCGCGCGCCGCGCAGGCATTGTCGCGCGAGCTGGAATTGCCGGAACTGCTGGCGCGCGTGCTGCTGTCGCGCGGGGTTACGCTGGAAACGGCGGAGCGGTTCCTTTCTCCCAGCCTGAAAGCCTCGCTGCCCGACCCGTCGCATCTGAAAGACATGGATGAAGCCGCCGAGCGCATCGCCGGCGCCCTGATGCAGGGCGAGACCATTGCCATTTTCGGCGATTACGATGTGGACGGCGCCACCTCCTCCGCGCTGCTGCGGAAATATTTTCATATGCTGGGGCGCGACGCGCTGCTGTATATCCCCGACCGCATGCGCGAAGGCTACGGCCCGAACGAGGCGGCGCTGATGCAGCTGAAAGAGCGCGGCGCGTCGGTGGTGATCACCGTGGATTGCGGCACGCAGGCGCATCAGGCGCTGGCTGCCGCGCATGCGGCGGGGCTGGACGTGATCGTGGTGGATCATCACATCGGCGCCAGCCAACGGCCGCAAGCCTTCGCCATCATTAACCCCAACCGGCTGGATGAAACCTCGCCGCACCGGCACCTGGCGGCCGTCGGCGTGGCGTTTCTGCTCGCCGTGGCCGTCACCCGCCAATTGCGCCGCCACAGCTGGTTCGCCACGCGCCCGGAGCCGGAGCTGCTGACGCTGCTGGACCTGGCGGCGCTGGGCACGGTCTGCGACGTGGTGGCGCTCACCGGCGTCAACCGCGCGTTGGTGGCGCAGGGGCTGAAAGTGATGGCGGGGCGCGCCAATTGCGGCCTGCGCGCGCTGATGGACGTGGCCCGGGTGGATGAGCCGCCGGGCACTTATCACGCCGGGTTCATTCTCGGCCCGCGCATCAACGCCGGCGGGCGCGTCGGCAAGGCGGATTACGGCGCGCTGCTGCTTTCCGGGGCCGATGAGGCGGAGATGCTCACGCTTGCCCGCGCGCTGGACGGATACAACGAGGAGCGCAAGGCCATCGAGGCGATGGTGCTGGAAGAGGCGCTGGCGATGGCCGAAGCGCAAGCCGTCGGCGCGCCGGTGCTGCTGGTGGCGAAGGCGGGGTGGCACCCCGGCGTCATCGGCATCGTCGCAGGCAGGCTGAAGGAGCGTTTTCACCGCCCGGCGGCGGTGGTGGCATTGGACGGCGCCACCGGCAAAGCGTCGGCGCGGTCGGTGGCGGGGTTCGATTTCGGCGCGGCGGTGCTGGCGGCGGTGGAAGCCGGGCTGCTGGTTTCCGGCGGCGGCCATGCCATGGCGGCGGGGTTCACCGCGGAGGCCGCCTGCCTGCCCGCGCTGCACACGCTTTTATGCGAGCGCTTCGCCCGCCACGGCGTGGCGGCAAGTGCGCCGATGCACGTGGACGGGGTGATCGCCCTTTCCGGCGTGACGGTGGAGCTGGCGCAACTGCTGGGCAAAGCCGCACCCTTCGGTCAGGGCAACCCGGAGCCCCGGCTGATGATTCACCGCGCTTCCGTGGCGGCGGCCGATTGCGTCGGCGGCAATCATATCCGGCTGATCTTAATCGATGAAAACCGCGTCCGCCTGCCGGTGATGGCGTACCGCGCCGCAGGCACCGCCTTCGGCGAGGCGTTGCAGCGGCTGTGCGGCAGGCAGGTCCACGCCGCCGGGCATGTGCGCGCGCGGATGTGGCAGGGCACGGAGCAAGCGGCTTTTACGCTGGATGACATCGCCCTGGCGTAAGGAGTGCGTGCGTCTTTTGCGTTGCATTCCCCTGCGGAGGCCTTAAGATTCCCAATTCACCTTTGCTTGGTTAGGTTTGTGGCGTTTTCGGATAAATTGAAGACCGTCCTTCTTTCGGGACGGGAAGTGCTGCCCATTATCGAAGGCGGCAAGGGCATCAGCGTCACCAACGGCCGCACCGCCGGCTCGTTCGCCGCGGCGGGGGCGGTGGGGACGTTTTCCGGCGTGAACGCGGACATCTATGACCCGGAAGGGAAGCCGGTGCTGTATAATTATCGCGGCACGACGCGGCGGGAGCGGCACGAGGAGCTGATCATGCAGAGCATCGCGGGCGGCATCACGCAGGCGCGCATTGCTCATGAAATCGCGGGCGGCCAGGGGCGCATCCACATTAACGTGCTGTGGGAGATGGGCGGCTGCGAACGCGTGCTGCACGGCGTCCTGGAAGGCGCGCGGGGGCTGGTGCACGGCGTCACCTGCGGCGCGGGCATGCCTTACCGCCTAGGCGAGATTGCCGCCAAATTCGGCGTATATTATTATCCCATCGTTTCTTCCGCCCGCGCCTTCAATGCGCTGTGGCGGCGCGCCTACTCCAAGACGCTGGATTGGCTGGGCGCGGTGGTGTATGAAGACCCGTGGCTGGCGGGGGGGCATAACGGCCTTTCCAATAACGAAGATCCGAACCACCCCCAAGACCCTTATCCCCGCGTCGCCGAACTGCGCAAGGTGATGAACGGCTTCGGCCTGGCGCTGGTGCCGATCGTGATGGCCGGCGGCGTATGGCATTTATCGGAATGGGAGCATTGGCTGGATAATCCGGAAATCGGGCCGATCGCCTTCCAGTTCGGCACCCGCCCCATTCTCACCGAGGAAAGCCCGGTGCCGGCCGACTGGAAACGGCGCCTGCTGACCCTGAAGGAAGGCGACGTTTTCCTTAATCATTTCAGCCCCACCGGATTTTATTCCTCGGCGGTGAATAATGATTTCATTCAGGAATTGCGGGAGCGCAGCGAGCGGCAGATGGAATACCGCGCGGCGGCCGAAGACCCGTATACCGAGGCGTTTCCGGTAGGCCCGCGCGGCCGGCCCATCTATATCAGCGCCGCCGACCGCGCGCGCGCGGAAAACCTGCTGCGCGCAGGCTTCACCGAAGTGCTCAAAACCCCCGATTCCACCGTTATTTTCGTCACGCCGGAGCGTGGGCAGCAGATCATTTATGATCAGGTCAACTGCATGGGGTGCTTAAGCCATTGCCGGTTTTCCAACTGGAAAGACCACGATGATTTCACCACCGGCAAAAAGGCGGATCCCCGGAGCTATTGCATTCAGAAAACGCTTCAGGACATCGCCCATGGCGCACCGCTGGAAACGCAGCTGATGTTCTCCGGCCACAACGCGTTCCGCTTCGCCTCCGATCCTTTTTACGCCGATGGCTTCATCCCCACCATGCGGCAGCTGGTGGATCGCATCATGACGGGATATTAAGAAAGAAGGTTACAGGTTATAGGTTACAGCTAAGCTTAAACCTGTAACCTAACAGCTGGTAACCTGACAGCTGTAACCTGACAGCTGTAACCTGTAACCTAACCCTATGCACAGCCTCCTCGTTGCCGCCGCCGCGCTGATCAATGCACAGGGAGAGGTGCTGCTGGCGCAGCGCCCGCCGCATAAATCGCTGCCGGGACGCTGGGAATTTCCCGGCGGCAAGGTGGAAGCGCATGAAACGCCCGAACAGGCGCTGATCCGCGAGCTCGGCGAAGAGCTGGGGGTGGAGGTACACGCAGCGGATTGCCAGCCGTTCTGGTTTCTCTCGCACGGCTACCCCGAATTCGGCTTTCACCTGATCATGCCGGTGTGGACCATCCGGCGCTGGCAGGGCAGCCCTCGCGCGCTGGAACATGCGGCGATCTGCTGGAAGCACCCGCGCGAGATGCATACGCTTCCCATGATCGAGGCGGACGAAGCGCTGGTGGCGAAGCTAGCGCAGCACCTGGCCTAAAGCGATTTCCCCGCTACCGCGCCGCAGCGGCTGAGGCTGGCTTTCATGCGGCTGCCATGCCGTCAGCGTAATCAGCTCGAAGGTGGCGGGAATGCGCCCGTCTTCCCCCTGATAGCGCGCGCGATACTGCGCATCCGCCGCCTGCATGGTGGCGCGGCGCGTGAAGCGCTTCGGACGTTGCAGCAGCGCATTGGTTTCCCCCATGCCGCGCAGATCGCGCATCAGGGCGAAGGCGTCGCCGTAACGCACGGTCAGCGTTTCGCTGTCCACCACCGGCAGCGCGAAACCCGCCCGTTGCAGCAGCGCCCCCGCGTCGCGCACATCCACAAACGGCGAAACGCGGGGCGAAACGCCGCCTTCTTCCGCCAGCGAGGCTTGCAGCAGCGCGTCTCGCAGTTCCTTTAAGCTGTCGCCGCCGGGAAAGACCGACAGGAATAGGCCGTCCGGTTTCAGGCAACGGCGAATCTGCGCCAGCGCGCCGGGAATGTCGTTGACCCAATGCAGCGTGCCGCAGCTGAATACGGCGTCAAAGCATGACGCGCGGAAGGGCAGCACTTCTTCGTCCAGCACCGCATGGACGCCGCTTTCAATCAGCCTGCCGATGCCGCGATGCGCCGCCAGCACGTGCGCCGCCGCCCCGCCCCGATCCAGCGCCAGCGCCAATGGGAAATGCCGCGTCATGTCGTCCAGGCGGTCGCGCAGACGTTCCGCCATCAGCCGGAACAGGAAGTCGTGCGCGGCGAAATCCCCGGCGGCGCGCGCATGGCGGCGGCGCAGCAGCGCGCGGTCGAACAGCAGCGGAGAAGAGGTGCTCGTCATGATAAAAAAAGAGTATAGAATGCCTGATGCTTTCTGCCCAGCGGCTCCTTCCGGTATGCGCTCATGCCCGGCGCAGGGTCCTTGCCCCCGCGCTTGATGCGCTCTTTCCGCCCACCTGCCTAAGCTGCGACGCAGGCGTTTCCGCTTACGGCACGCTCTGCGCCGATTGCTGGCGCGCCATCACCTTCATCAGCGAGCCGCTCTGCCCCGTGTGCGGCATGCCGTTCGACTTCGCGCTGGAGGCGGGCAATGTCTGCGGCGCCTGCCTGCGCGCCCGTCCGCCGTTTTCACGCGCCCGCGCGGCGATGCGGTATGACGAGCACAGCAGCCGCCTCATCTTCCGGCTGAAATACCAGGACGATACGCGGCTTGCGGCAGTGTTCGCGCCGTGGCTGGCAGGCGCCGGGAGGGAGCTGCTGCAAAGCGCCGACGCGCTGGTGCCGGTGCCGCTGCATTACTGGCGCTTCCTTGGGCGCCGTTACAATCAGGCGGCGCTGCTGGCGCGCGCGCTTTCGCGCCATACCGGGCTGCCGCTGCTGCCCGATGCGCTGGAGCGCGTCCGGGCCACGGCGCAGCAGACCGGGCTTTCCGCGCGCCAGCGGGCCAAAAACGTAAGGGGCGCGTTTCGCGCGCATCCCCGCCGGGCGCATCATATTCAGGGAAAGAGCCTGGTGCTGCTGGACGACGTTTTCACCACGGGCGCCACGCTTCGCGCCTGCACCCGCGCGCTGCTTGACGCCGGCGCCGCCGGCGTTTCCGTGCTGACGCTGGCCAAGAGGGTGTGACTAAAGTTCCCTATCCGGCGTGCCCGGGTCATCCGGACCCGGACGAGTTCGGTTTCTTGCGACCCGCATCGCGGCGGCGCCCGCTTCCTGCGCGTTCGGCGAAAGGCCGGAATCAGTGACCGCGCACAGCGCCCTGCCCTTTTGTTCCAGCCATGTCTGGGGCGCTACTTCCAGCGTGTCCACCAGCTTGGCATAGCGCTCGATCATGCCGTTCAACTGGCTTGCGACGCCGTTCAGCCCTGCCGCTTCCACCTGTAGCCGCTCCTTTAAAGCCTCGTCATTGATCTCGGCGGCGCGCATCTCTTTATCATCGGCGGCGTCTATAAACCAGCGCTGCAGCGCCCGGATCGTGGTAGTCTGACCCTTCACATGGTCGACGTCCAATGCGCCGTGCGCATCACCGGCCAGGGATCGCACCTTTGAGAGGTCTTTCAGGACGACATGGAAATC
>JAFATP010000287.1 GCA_019243895.1 Alphaproteobacteria bacterium | reverse complement strand
GTCGTTGAAATGGCGGCCGCGATATTCACTATAGGCCTCGATGCCGTAAAGGTAAGCCGCTTCATACACTTCATAGCTGTCCCCCTCCTTCACATACGGCCGGGTATGGTAGTTCTGGCGCCAATGGCGATCCGGCTCCGAGGGATTAATGGCTTCCGCCACCTCCTTGCCGACGACTCCTCCGGCCACCGCTCCCGCGACTGCTCCCACCACCGCGCCCGCCACGGTGCCCACCGGCCCTGCCGCCGAGCCGGTAGCGGCCCCCGCCACAGCGCTTTCCGCGGCGCCTGCCATCGCCGCACCCGCGGCGGCACCTGCCGCTCCGCCCACCGCCGCGCCCATCGCCAATCCGATCGGATGCTGCGCAGGCGGTTCATAATTCACCATCGCATTGTGATTATCGAATTTTCGCTTCGCCATATGCTCCCCTGCGAAAGATTGACTGGATATTACGGTCCTGTTGCATACCGCTTGCTAAGCAAAAGTCCAGCCGGTAATGGTAGAGCATTCCCGTTTCATCCGCCACTCTTTAACATCGCTAGCTTTTCACCCTACAACCAAAGAGCGCAGCGTTATGGCAAAAATCCCAGTCAAAAATCCTATCGTGGAGATGAACGGCGACGAAATGGCGCGCATCATCTGGGGGGCTATCAAGGAAAAGCTGATTCTCCCTCATCTGGAAATAGACATTAAATATTTCGATCTCTCCATTCAAAACCGTGACGCCGCCGACGACAAGGTGACGCTGGAAGCGGCGGAGGCCATCAAGCGCCACGGCGTCGGCGTCAAATGCGCCACCATCACCCCCGACGAAGGCCGCGTGAAGGAATTCGGGCTTAAGAAGATGTGGAAATCTCCCAACGGCACCATCCGCAACGCGCTGGACGGCACGGTTTTCCGCGAGCCCATCATCTGCAGCAACGTGCCGCGCCTGGTGCCCAGCTGGACGCAGCCGATCGTCATCGGCCGTCATGCCTTCGGCGATCAATACCGCGCCACGGATTTCACCGTGCCCGGCCCCGGCACGCTGCGCATGGTGTTTGCTCCCAAAGACGGAAGCGCGCCGGTGAGCTACGAGGTGTGCGAGTTTCCCTCCGCCGGGGTGGCGATGGGCATGTATAATCTGGATGAGTCGATCCGCGGCTTTGCCCATGCCTGCTTCAATTACGGGCTGCAGCGCGGCTATCCGGTATTTCTCTCCACCAAAAGCACCATACTGAAAACGTATGACGGGCGCTTCCGCGATATTTTCCAGGACATTTTCCAGAAGGAATTCGCCGGGAAATTCGCCGCCGCGAAGCTCACCTATGAACACCGCCTGATCGATGACATGGTGGCCATGGCGCTCAAGTGGCCGGGCGGCTTCGTGTGGGCGTGCAAAAATTATGACGGCGACGTGCAATCGGACACGGTGGCGCAGGGTTTCGGCTCGCTGGGCCTAATGACGTCCATCCTGATGACGCCGGATGGCAAAACGGTGGAGGCGGAGGCGGCGCACGGCACCGTCACCCGCCATTACCGCCTGCACCAGCAAGGCAAGGAAACCTCCACCAACCCCATCGCGCTGATTTTCGCCTGGACGCGCGGCCTGCATTACCGCGCCCAATTCGATGCGACGCCGGAGGTGGAAGCCTTCGCCGCAAAGCTGGAACAGGTGTGCATCGAAACGGTGGAGGCAGGCTTCATGACCAAGGACCTCGCGGCCCTGATCGGCCCTGAGCAACCGTGGCTGAACACCAATGCGTTCTTGGACAAGGTGGAAGAGCGCCTGCGTCAGAAAAAAAATTAATCCACTTGCATTATTTCCGCTTGCGGCGATGGTTCCACACGGTATTTTTATGTCGCTCGCTGCTTAATCGAAACAAATAAACATTAGGAGAAGCCCCATGAAAATATTTCCACGGATTATCGCTTCCACGCTGGCTCTTACCATGCTGGGAGGCTGTGGCTATACCACTGGCGACCGGGCGCTGAGCGGCGCTGGAATCGGCGCGGGCGTGGA
>JAFATP010000199.1 GCA_019243895.1 Alphaproteobacteria bacterium | reverse complement strand
CTCGCGCGAGCGCGTGCGGCAGATCGAGGTGCGCGCGCTGCAAAAGCTGCAGAAGGAAATGGTCGCTCCGGCGGAATAGACATGCGCCGCCTCGTACGATTATTCCAGCCGTCCACGCTGCGCCGCGATGCCCACCGCGCCTATGTGGGCATCGTACGCCAGTCGCGGCAGCCGGAGCTTTATCGCGAGCTGGGTATCCCGGATACGCCGGAAGGCCGGTTCGAGGCGCTGTGCCTGCATCTTTTCCTGGCGATGCACCGGCTGCAGCATGAGGCGGGGGAGGAAACCCATCGCCTGGCCCGGTACATCATGGAAGCGTTCGTGCACGACATGGATCGCACGCTGCGCGAAACCGGCATCGGCGACACCGGCGTGGGTCGCCGCGTCAAACGCGCCGCCGCCGCCATGTTCGCCCGCATCGCGGCTTACCGGGCCGCGGTGAGTGACCGGCAGGCTTTTTCTACTCTGCTCAAGGATTACGTATATAGCGGCCTGACGCGCGATCCCGCAGCGCTGGCACAATATGCCTATGCCCAGCTTCACGGCGCTGGCGCAATCCCGCTTGCCACCGCCGCAACCGGCGTGATAGGGGAATTATAATCGGGAATTCCCCGCTTCCATTAGCGGAGCCTTGTCATGCATCGAATACTGGTTGCCATTTTGGCCGTGCTGCTGCTGGCGATAACGTCGTTTACCCTGTGGCTCACGGAAGGCCCGCCGCCGCTGGAAACGACGCGCCTCGCGCCGCCCTTGACGGAAGCCCAGCCGCCGGCAAATTCTTCCGGCGAGCAAACGGCTTCGCCTTCCGCGGCGGGCGAAGCGCCAGAAGTTGGCGGGCCTTTCGCGCTTACGGACCAGCATGGGCGCGAAGTGAAGGATACGGATTTCCGTGGGCGCGTGATGCTGGTCTTTTTCGGCTACACGCATTGCCCGGATGTATGCCCCACGACGCTTACCCTGCTATCGAATATCATGAATCAGCTGGGCAAGGATGCGGCACAGGTGGCTCCGGTTTTTATCACGGTTGATCCCCGGCGCGATACGCCGCCGCGCCTGGCCGAGTTTCTCAAGAATTTTCACCCGGGCATTACCGGGTTGACCGGCAGCCCCGAAGCGATCGAACAGGTGGAAAACGCTTATAAGATTTATCACAGTGAGCTGGGATCTGGCGCCAGCAAGGAGGCATCGGCTTCCGGCGGGGAGGAGGATTATGCCGTGGATCATTCCGCCCTTATTTATTTAATGGGAAAGAACGGGAATTATCTCGCCAGTTTTTCTTCCGACACGCCGGAGACGCAAATACTCGATGCCGTTCGGCAGCACCTTTATTGACGGCCATGACCGTTCCGCAGCGCCAAGGGCTGATGTTCGTGTTATCTTCGCCCTCCGGCGCGGGCAAAACCACGTTGTCGCGGCGGTTGCTCGAGCGCCAGACCAATACCTCGCCTGAGGCGGCGCCGATGGTGATGTCGGTATCGATCACCACCCGCCCCAAGCGGCCGGGAGAGGTGGAAGGCCGGGACTATTTCTTCGTTTCGCCTGAAGACTATGGAATCATGGTGGCGCAAGGAGCCCTGCTGGAACATGCCGAGGTGTTCGGCTATGGCTATGGCACTCCGCGGGCTTTCGTCAATGAGCATCTAACGCGGGGGGTGGATGTGCTGTTTGACATCGACTGGCAGGGAACGCGCCAGCTGGCCGCCGCCAGCCGCGATGATCTGGTGAGCGTGTTCATTCTGCCGCCGTCGCTGGGAGAGTTGGAACGCCGCTTGCGCGCCCGCGCCCAGGACAGCGACGAGGTGGTGGCGCGGCGCATGGATAAGGCGGCGCATGAGATCAGCCACTGGCAGGAATATGATTACGTGCTGGTGAATGACGACTTGGACGCCACGCTTTCCCGCATTGAGCACATTCTGGAGGTGGAGCGCTTGAGGCGCGCGCGTCAAAGCTGGCTGCGGAAATTTATTGAGAACAGCCTGAACGCTTAACCCGCCCGCTTACTCCTGCCGGAACAGCACGTGCCGCAGCAGATCCGGGTTTTCCAGCACTTTGCCTGAGCCGAGCGCCACGCAGTTCAGCGGCTCCGGGGCGAGGAACACCGGCAGGCTTGTGGCGTTGGAGAGCACCAGATCCAGATTGCGCAGCAGCGCCCCGCCGCCCGAAAGCACGATGCCCTTATCAACGATATCCGATGAAAGCTCGGGCGGCGTGCATTCCAGCGCCACCTTCACCGCTTCGATGATCTGCCCCACCGGCTCCACCAGCGCCTCGGCGATCTGGTATTCGCTCAGAATGATTTCCTTCGGCACGCCGTTCATCAGGTCGCGGCCTTTGATTTCCACCAGGCGTCCCTCGCCGTTTTCCGGCGCGCAGGCGGCGCCGATGTCCTTTTTGATTTTCTCCGCCGTGGTTTCGCCGATCAGCAGGTTACTATAGCGGCGGATGTAAGAAATGATGGCCTCGTCCATCTTGTCGCCGCCGACGCGCACCGATCGGGCGTAAACGATGCCGCCGAGCGACAGCACCGCCACTTCCGTGGTGCCGCCGCCGATATCCACGATCATGGAACCGGTAGGCTCGGTGACCGGCAGGCCCGCGCCGATGGCGGCCGCCATCGGCTCCTCGATGAGATAGACCTCGCGCGCTCCGGCGTTTTCCGCCGCCTCCTGGATGGCGCGGCGCTCCACCGGCGTGGAGCCTGACGGCACGCAGATGATGATCAGCGGGCGCGGCTTGATGAACCAGCCGTGATGGTTGTGATGCACCTTGCGGATGAAATGCTTGATCATTTCCTCGGCGGATTGGAAATCCGCAATCACGCCGTCTTTCAGGGGCCGGATGGCGTCGATCTTGGCGGGGGTACGGCCCAGCATGAGCTTGGCCTCGTTGCCGAAGGCGAAGGGAATGGTGCCGGTGGCACTGCTTTTCATGGCCACCACGGAAGGTTCATTAAGCACAATGCCCTGCGCTTTGACATAGACGAGCGTATTGGCCGTGCCAAGATCGATCGCCATGTCGGAGGAGCTGATGCCGAAGAGTTTATGGAGCATAAAAATTTGAAATAAAGCCGAGTTATACTCTTGACCTGTTCCCGGCTTCAAGCGGTATTTAAGAGGAATGCAGCGGAAGCGCCGTGGATGGGCTGCTGCTGACCATGGTCAATCCGAAGGCGTGGGTGATGCAGGCGATGATGTTCAGCCAGTTCTTAAAGGAAGGACAGGCGTGGGTGGACCAGACATTGAGCTTAAGCGCGGGGCTGGCGGTGTTAAACATTAGCGGGCATATGGTGTGGACTCTATTCGGCTCGTTTCTGATTTGCGCGCCGCCGATTATCTCCAGGCGCGCGCAAAATGCGTTTTACGCAGCGATGCCGTTCGGCTCGATCATTTTTCTTATGTGATTCATGCTTCCTCCAATTGCTGCACCTTCAGCAATAAATCGCGCGCCACCGGCGCCGCCGCCGCCGCGCCGCCGCCGCCGTGCTCCACTGCCACCGCGCAGGCATAGCGCGGCGAGGCGACCGGCGCGTAGCCGACGAAAAGCGCGTGATGGCGATATTCCCACGGCAGCGACTCCTGTTTAACGCCGCGGGTGATGATCTTTCGCACCTGCGAAGTGCCGGTTTTGCCCGCCATTGCATATTTCGGCTCGGCGATGCGCTTGCCGTAAGCCGTGCCGCCAGGCGTATTGGCGACGGCGTCCATGCCCTTCTGAATCCATTGCAGATGCTCGGCCTCCACGTCCAGTTCGGGAAACGCAGGCGCGGCGCCTTCCGCCAGCAACCGCGGCTCCACGGCGCGCCCGGTGCTCAACCGCGCCACCATCACCGCCAGCTGCAAAGGCGTGGCCAGCACATAGCCTTGGCCGATGCCGGCGTTAATGGTATCACCCGTGGTCCAGCGCTGCCGGTAGCGCTTCTGCTTCCAGCCGGCGTCCGGCACCAATCCTTTTTTCTCGGAGGGAAAATCGCCAAAATGCGTGGCGCCCAAGCCGAAATTTTTTGCCATCGCCGCAATGGCGTCGATGCCCGTGGCGCGCGCCACGGTGTAAAAAAACGTATCGCAGGACTGAGCGATGGCGGAAACCAGGTTCATGCTGCCGTGGCCTCCTTCCTTCCAGCAATTGAACTTGTGATCGCCCAGCCAGTAATGCCCGGAGCAGGAAACGCGTGTGTCGGGGGAAATGGCGCCTTCGGCCAGTCCCGCCAGCCCCACCATCATCTTGAATGTTGAGCCGGGGGGGTAGAGGCCCTGCACCGCCTTGTTGATCAGCGGGGTGTGGTTGTCCGCCTGCAGCGATTCCCAATAATCGGCGGGAATGCCCTTGCTGAAAATATTGGGGTCAAACCCCGGCACGGAGAGAAGCGCCATTACATCACCGTTGCGCACGTCCAGCACGATGGCCGCGGCGCTCTGCTCCGCCAGCAGGTTCGCGCCGTATTCCTGCAGCTCATGGTGAATGGCCAGCCGCACGCTGTCGCCGGGAATCGCAGGCCGCACCGCCAGCTCGCGCATGGCTTGCCCGTGCACGTTTACCTCCATCTGCCGGATACCCGCTTGGCCGCGCAGGCGCTCTTCCAGCATGCGCTCGGTGGCCGCCTTGCCGATGCGGTATTCCGGCAGTTTCAATAGCGGCGCATCGTCTTCCGCCGCCACCTCCTCCGGCGAGGGCGCGCCGACATAGCCCAGCAAATGCGCACACATCGGGCCATAAGGGTAATAGCGAAGCTGGCCGATGGCGATATAGAGCCCCGGCAGGTCCAGCTGCCGCAATTCAATAGCAGCCACCTGCTCCCATTCCAGATGCTCGGCAATCAGCAGCGGCGAGGCATAAGGATTGGCGCGCAACTCATCCAGCGCTTGCGTGATGCGCTTGGACGGAAGATTGATGGCGGCACGGGCGCGCTCCAGCGTGTGCGCGATGGCGTCGCGGCTTAAGCCGGCGATGTCGCAGAAAAGCTGATAATTGGTTTCGTTAAGCGCCAGCGGCAGGCCTAGCCGGTCGAGGATCTGGCCGCGCGGCGGCACCAGCAGCTGCAGACGGATGCGGTTATTCTCCGAGAGGGTGCGATATTCATCGCTTTTCAGGAATTGCAGCTGGTAAAGCCGCGCCGCCAGCGCCGTCAGCCCCACCGCCTGCACGCCGCCGAAAATAAAAGCCCGGCGGGAAAGCAGCCGCTGCTTGTCGCTGGCTTTTGCCATGCGGGCCGGCTATTGCGCCGCGCGCAGAAGAGGCCACCAGCGGCGCCAATAAGCGCGGTCCAGCCCGTGCAGCGCCTCATGCAGCATGGGATAAAATAAGACGCCGAGCAGCCACAACGTGCCAAGGCCGTTCCAGGCGATTCGGCCCCCGTTAAACAATGCCACCGTCATCCCTTGCACGCCCAGCAATACGCACAGGCCGCACGCCGCCAGCATCCAATGCATGAAGAACCCTTCCGGCGCCAGCCGCACGCGTATGGCGCTGATGGTGAGATACAAGGCGATCCACCCGGCGGCGCTGGCGCCGAGCGGGACAAAGGTGAGCACATCCTGAAGCAGCCCCAGGCTGGCGCAGGCGAAGATGCTCAGGCGGGAGGGCTGCATTGCCACATAATAAGCCCCGGCCATTAAGGAAGCCGCGGCAGCGCCTTGCGCCACGAATGGCGGTAATCCCGCCAGCGCGCTCATCATCAGCAGCGATGCCGTCGCCAGCCACGGCAGCGCCGTCCAAACCGCCCTGACCATATGACGCCGTAAGGCGAATGCCTGCGGCCTGTGAGAATACTTCATGGCAATCTAAAAAATATATTGTGCGATATTGACGTAATCGAGCGCGTTCATGTCGGCGCTTGGCTCGGCCAGCACCTTGCCCTCGGTAAGGTCCGCCACCACCCCCACCGGCACGCCGGGGGGGAACATGCCGCCCTCGCCGGAGGTGAGCAGCCGCTCTCCCGCGGTTAGGCTATGCCCGGCGCGTACATATTCCAATGACAGCTGCCCGGTGTTATTGCCGGAGGCGATGGCGCGCTCTCCGGACATCTCCCCCACCACCGGCACGCGCGAATTGATGTCGGTAAGCAGCAGCACGCGCGATGCCAGCGTGCCCGGCTCCACCACCCGGCCCACCAGCCCGCCGCCGCCGATCACCGCCTGGCCGGGCACCACGCCGTCGATGCTGCCGGCGCTCACCAGCGCGGCGCGCACGAACGGCCCGCCGCTCTCGCCGACGATGCGTGCGGCGATGTAATGCGGCTGTCCCGGCGGCACCAGCGGCAAAAGCTGCCGCAGCGCCTCGTTTTCCGCCTTCAGCTCGCGCAGGCCGGCCTGTGTCTCCGAAAGCCGGGCGACTTGCGCCTTCAGCGCTTGGTTTTCCTCATACAGGCGGCTCATTTCCTCCAGCCAGCGCCCGCCGCGCCGCATCGCCTCCAGCGGGCTGGAAAGCGCCGCAAGCAAGGGCGAAAGCGCGTCAGCCGCCGCCGCACGCGCCGCGGACACCGCCGCCGGATGCGTATGCCCGGTAATCAGTACCGTTGCCGTCAGCAGGCAGCAAAAGAAAGCCGATCCGCGCAGTATGCGCTGCGCCGGCATGGGCAGGGAACGTGAAAAAGGACGCTGAGCCACCAAACACCTCCCGCAGGGGCTGCAAACATTTATATAGGTTTTTTATACCGCCTATCCACTAAAAAATGCTTCTGCCGCGAAGAAACCCGCGGGGCTGCTGCCTCACGCCAGGCCGCCGCGGAAGTTTTCGGTGGTATTTCTAACCGTTCGGGTATATTAGCAACCCTCATTTCCAGGATTTCCGCTTGCGGCCCCTTCGTCTAGTGGTCTAGGACTTCGCCCTCTCACGGCGGCAACACGGGTTCGAATCCCGTAGGGGTCACCATTCTTGACAGACACGCGATTGGCGCGGGATTTCATAGATAGATTAAAGCAATGCGAAGTTCGATAACATCAAATCTCCTTGGTAATAGCCAGTCAGCGGATATCCTTTCGGGAATTATTGAACTGGAACATCTCCTATAGACAATCCAGTTAATTAATGATAATTAACCGATAACAATATTGGAGAGCATCGTGGATGAGACTCAAAAAGAAGGCATGGCAGCTTATGAAGTTTTCGCTGCAAAAACACGTAAAGCTGCCGTCCAAAATTTAGTAGATCGAGGCCGCTGGCAAGAAACTGGCGATGGCAAAGTGCAAATGACTTTCTCACTCTCCGCGCGCGGTCAATATGACGTGGCAAAGGAAATGCACACGATCCTTGCAAGATTTATTGACGTAGCAAGAAAAGCGCTAGGAAATGATGAGGTAAGCCTGCATGAACATTTAACGATGGAAACTGAACCCCCTAAGGATGTTGCAACTATAACTGCTACTCCGCAGCTACTGGATGCTTACGAGGAGTTAGCGCGTGGTCATCATTATGTTCTTGGATTAGATGACGCCGCTCCGCATACCACCATGCCCATAAGAGTAGATGGGAAGCGGATACCTTCTGCACAACCTGTAGTCTCCCGCATTTAAGCTGAAATTCGTAACCGCTCTGCCATCAAAACAATCTGACTGGCTATAATTAAGAATGAGAAAACGAGCTTCTTGATGACAGGCCACCCTGTATCCCGAAGCTCAGCTAGGAGCGTGGCGCCCGCAGGCTGAGGCGAGTTAAACGAGCCGAATCAGGGGGCTGACCGCTTACCCCCCGCTCCTGAAATGCCGGTGGCGGTAACGCCTTAGCGGAATCTCGACCGTTTTCGCCAGCAGCGCGGCGCATAGCAGCGTGGCGGCTTCGGCGGCGAGGAAAATCACGAAGCGCGAAGCGGGCAACGCCTGGCATAAGCTCAGCACATAATAATGACAGAGATAAAACGGGTAAGAGAGATCGCCCAGGCGGCGGTCTTTTCTTACGGCGCGGCTGATTTTAAACAGCAGCGGCGCAAAGAGCGCGGTGGCGCAGGCGCAGGCATAAAACGCCGTCATGGCTGCGGCGGGGGAGAGGGTGAGCCCTTTCATTGTCAGCGCCATCATCAGGCTTACCCCCGCTGCCGCGCCCGCATAGGCGAGGAAAGGATGGCGCAGAGGAGGACGCGGCTGTAGATAGCGAGCGTAAAAGCGATAGCCCAGCGCGCCCGCGGTGAAAACGCCGAGCTCCAGCGGCACGATGCCGTTCAGCAATCCGTCGGCGCACGGGATCAGGAAAACGGCGCCGGCGCGCCCGTGCAGCAGCGCATATTTGCCAAGGGCGCATAGTGCGGTCACCGCGATCAGCATGCGCGCGCGGCACAGTAGCAGGAAGGGGGCAAGGGCATAAAAAATCAGCTCGATGCCAAGCGTCCATGCCGGAGGAATAATCAATGCGCGCCATACCGGCCACTCACAGCCATGCGCCAGCCGCAGCAGCTTCAGATGCTCGCCGCCGAGAATGAAGAGATCGGAAAACAGCGCTGCCCAGGTACCCGCCTGCCATGGATGTGCACGCAGCATCTCAAACAAGAACAGCGGCTTTTGCCCGGTCAATATATGCAGGGCGCTGGAGATCAGCAGAATGGCGAGCGCCACCACCCAGTACGGCAGGAAGATGCGCAGCAAACGGCTTTCAAGGAATTTTCGCCGCCAATGCGCCTGATGCGCATATTGCTCGCGTAAGATGAGCTGAATGTAAAATCCCGAAAGGACGAAAAAGCATTCCACCGCCGCCACCCCGGTGAACACCGGCGCGACGCCGGCATGGGAGGCGAGCACCAGGGAGGCCAGCAGGAAGCGGAAATATCCCATACGCAAGATTTCATTGCACGGAACGGGGTTAATGCCTAACGTACCGGGCGAAACGAGTAAATCGCCAAAAGGAGAATGCCATGAGTTCACGCGGGTGGATAGCCCTGATTGCGCTGGTGCTGGTGGGGCTGTTCGTGATCAGCGGCATTAATATTATTCCGGCCCAGGATGAGAAGGTGAAGGCGGCCTGGGCCGAGGTGGAGAATCAATACCAGCGGCGCATGGATCTTATTCCGAACCTGGTGGAAACGGTGAAGGGCTACGCCAATTTCGAGAAGCAAACCCTCACCGACGTCATCAATGCGCGCGCCAGCGCCACCAAAGTCACGCTTTCGCCGGAAATGCTGAGCGATCCGGAAGCGGTGAAGCGGTTCGAGCAGGCGCAGGGCAGCCTGACCTCGGCGCTGTCGCGGCTGATGGTGGTGGCGGAGCAATATCCGGATTTGAAGGCCAATCAGGAATTCCTGACGCTGCAATCGCAGCTGGAAGGAACGGAAAACCGCATCGCCATCGCCCGCCGCGATTACATCGCCACCGTGCAGCAATACAATACCACCGTGCGCACTTTCCCCGGGCGGATATGGGCGGTCATTTACGGCGCCAAGCCGAAGCAGAGCTTCGCTGCCACCGAAGGAGCGGAGAAAGCGCCCGCGGTGAAATTCTAAGATGCGGGCGTTCTGGCTCAGCCTCTGCTTCCTAGGCTTGAGTACGCTGGCGCTGGCATCCCCGCATTTCCCGGCGTTGACCGGGCATGTGGTGGACAATGCGCGGGTGCTTTCACCATCGGTGCACGAAGAGCTTGAGCGCACCCTGGCCGATTATGAGCGCCGCACCGCCAACCAGGTGGCGGTAGTCACGGTTCCTTCCCTGGAAGGCGATACGATCGAGGAATACGGCTATCAGCTGGGCCGTTTCTGGGGGCTGGGACAGAAGGGCAAAGACAACGGCGCGCTGCTGCTGGTGGCGCCGAAGGAACGGAAAGTCCGCATCGAAGTGGGTTACGGCCTGGAGCCGGTGTTGACCGACGCGCTTTCCAGCGAGATCATTCGCGGCATCATTGTTCCCGCGTTCCGCAGCGGCGACATGGAGCAGGGCATCGTTAAGGGAACCCAGGCCATGCTTTCCGTGCTGGGCGGCGAAAGTATTTCCGGCGCTTCCGCGGCGTCTTCGCCGGAGCAGGTGTCCAAGCTGCAAGCCGTGCTGTGCCTGCTGTTCCTGATCGGCTTCATTATTTTCAGCCTGCACCACCCGTTCGTTGCCGCGTATCTTCTCAGCAGCAGCCGCTTCGGCAGCTCCGGTTTCGGGGGCTCGGGCTGGAGCGGCGGCTTCAGCGGCGGCGGCGGCGGATTCGGCGGGGGAGGGGCATCGGGCTCATGGTGAAAGCACTATCCTCTGCGGGTCAGGCAGCCGTGAAAGAGGCCATCGCGGCAGCGGAACGCCGCACGGCGGCGGAGCTGGCCCTGGTGGTGACGCCGGCAAGCGATGCTTACCAAAGCGGCGTTTTGCTGTATGGGATCACCGCCGGCACGGTATTATCCTTAGGCTTGTGGGTAAGCGGTGCGCTTACCGACTTTCCGCTGCTCCTGCTGGTGCAGTTGGGGGCTGCCGTGATAATATCCTTGATTCCCTGGCTGCGCCACGCGTGCATCCGTTTGCTGCCGCGCCGTATGCGGCAGCACCGCGCCGCGCGCCGCGCTTTTGAGGAATACCTGCATGCATCTCGCCATTTTCCCGCCACCGCGGCGGTAGTGCTAATCTATATTTCGCTGGCCGAGCGCTATGCCCATGTGCTGGCAAGCCACGCCGTGCGCGAGCATATCCCCGACGAAACCTGGAGCGGAACCATTGACGTCTTCACTCAATCCGTGCGCGGAGAGGGGCTGAAAAATGCCTGCGTCCGTGGCATCCAACACGCCGCCGATATTCTGGCACCCTATTTTCCTAAAGGAAAAAATGATCCAGCGTAAGCTTAACGATATTACGCAGCGCTGGTAAAGTGACGGAAAACGTCTTCCAGGTCGGATTGCTGTGTCGTCAAATCGCGCACGGGCAGCCCGCAGGCTTGAATCCGGTGCAGGATGGCCTGAAGATCATCGATACTTGGCTTATAGGTAATCACCAGCTGGCCTTCGTCATTCACGCTGGCGCCGGGCAGTGACAGATCCTGCGGCAGCGCCGCCAGCGGCGTGCGCAAAGTAATGACCAGATGCTTGGCATCCAGCGTGTTCATCAGCGCCGCTTTGCGGTCGTTGGCGATCAGACGCCCGTGATTGATGATGGCGATGCGGTCGCACAACTCCTCTGCCTCTTCCAGATAATGCGTGGTCAGCAGTACCGTCGTGCCTTGGCGGTTCAGTTCCCGCACATAGGCCCAGAGCTGCGCGCGCAGTTCAACATCCACCCCTGCGGTGGGTT
>JAFATP010000224.1 GCA_019243895.1 Alphaproteobacteria bacterium | reverse complement strand
GAAATTCGCGCGCTGTCATGATCGGCTGGAGCGCAACACGTTTCTGGCGTTCCGTGAAGTCTTTCCGCTGGAGGACGGCGCTTCTTCCACGCTGCGCGCCTTGTTCCGCCTCGCATGGGGAGATACCACCCCGCCGGCTTATTACGCCGAGCAGGTGCGAGAGCTTTATCCCGACCGTGCGGACCTGTGGCGCGAGTTCCTGCTGCGGCTGATTCGCATCGCCCGCGCCGACGGCGAGCTGACGGAGGCGGAGCTGGACCTGTTGCGGGAGGTGGGCAAGGCGTTCGGCATCTCGCGGCGGCGGCTGCATCGCATGATTGCGGAGGACGGCGCCAATGCCGATCCGTTTTCCCTGCTCGGCCTGCCGCCGACAGCCAAGGCCGAAGCGCTTTATGCGCGTTACCGCGAGCTGATGCGGCGCTATCATCCGGATCATGCCTTCAGCCGCCTGCATTATCCGGAGGCGCGGGCCGTGGCGGAACATAAAGCCGCTACCATCGCCGCCGCCTATGGCCGGCTGAAAAAAGAGCTGCAATTATAATCATGGAATTCACGCCTCATCCTTCCCCCAATTTCGACGAACGCGGCGGCGCCCCTGTGGACATGCTGGTGCTGCACTACACCGGCATGCCGACCGCGCAGAGCGCGCTGGAAAAGTTAAGTGACCCTACCCCCGGCAACCGCGTGAGCGCGCATTACCTGGTGGACGAAGCGGGTGCCATCTATCAGCTGGTGGCGGAGGAAAAACGCGCCTGGCACGCCGGTAAAAGTTATTGGCGGGGGCACGAGGATATCAATGCGCGGTCGATCGGCATCGAGATTGCCAATCCCGGCGACGCACCGTTTGCCGCCGCGCAGATGAACGCGGTGGTCGCGCTGTGCAAGGACATTCTCTCCCGCCATCCCATTCCGGCGCGGAACGTGGTGGGACATTCAGACATCGCGCCTTCCCGCAAGGCGGATCCCGGCGAGCATTTCGACTGGCAGGGGCTGGCGGCCGAGGGCATCGGACTGATGCCGAGGGCAGCGCCGGTGCAACCGCAAGAAGGGCTGGTAAGCTGGGTGATGCGCATTCTCGGGCTTTCTCATCCGCAGCCGGTGTTGAGCGAGGGAGATTCCGGGCCGCGCGTGCTGGCCATGCAGCAGAAGCTGGCCGCCTATGGCTATAACGCTCCCGTCTGCCAAACGTTCGGCCCCGATACGCGTGACGCGGTGGTGGCGTTCCAGCGCCATTTCCGTCCCCAGAGAATCGACGGGGCGTGGGACGGGCAATGCGACGCCATGCTTACGGACTTGCTGGCCCGCCTTCCCGCTGCTACAATGGCGGAGCCAGACGGCCGGATGGCCGCCCGCCTCCGCTAAAGCCGCGGCGCGACACGCTCATACGGGCCTGCGCGCCGAAGCCGCAGGCGAAAGCGGGAGGAAAGTCCGGGCTCCATGGAATGAAGGCGGCGGGTAACGCCCGCCGGGGGCGACCCCAGGGAAAGTGCAACAGAAAACAAACCGCTAAGGCCCGGTTGCTTGCAATCGGGCCCAGCAAGGGTGAAACGGTGCGGTAAGAGCGCACCGCGTTTCCGGTAACGGAAGCGGCATGGCAAACCCCGCCTGGAGCAAGACCAAATAGGGATGGGAGCCGGTTGCGGCACGCGGATTCCGCGCGTTCGACCATCCGGGTAGGTCGCGCGAAGCGCATGGCGACATGCGCTCCAGAGGAATGGTCATCGCCGTGCCCTCGCCTCGGCGGCGGCGCGGTACAGAACCCGGCTTACAGGCCGTCTGGCAGCATTTAATTGCGCTCAAGCGCCGCGCGGGCTGCGGCCGTCAACCGGCCTAGTCGCTCCGCTCCGATTCTTTATCCCGCCTCAAGCGCCGCGCGGGCTGCGGCCGTCACGCCTAAAAAATTTATGTATGTTTTACAAAATGCCGGACACGCCGTCTTTTTCTTTGATGAAAAATAGGGTTTGCTGAAACTGGTATAGGCGTAACTTAAGAAAGGACCATTATATGCCACAGGGCAGCAAAGCAGCATATTCCAGTAAACAGAAACGCCAGGCAGACCACATCGAGGAAGGATATGAAAAGCGTGGCGTCGGCAAGAAGGAAGCCGAGCGCCGGGCGTGGGCCACGGTGAATAAGGAAACCGGCGGCGGCAAGAAATCCGGCTCCGGACGCGGCAAGAAAACAAGCACCGCCTCCAGCAGTAAGGGCGGCAAGCGCAGCAGTTCCAGTCGGACGTCTGGCCGCTCCAGCAAAAAAAACTAATCTATTCTCTCTTTATTGGATAAATATACCCATAAATGTAATTAAATCTTAATAATTTCTATTCGGCGCATGTGCTACATTTTTAGTATGCGCCGAATCAATAACCTGATTATGCAGAAAATAAAAGCCGCGGACTGGCGGGAAACAATTTATATTCCTCCGGTAGATGTGGAAACTATGCAGCGATTTGGTATTAATCCGGATATAGGAGACTGGCAGCAGACAATGCAGCGCGGTGTGCCGGCTTTGGAAACCTCCGATCCTTCCATAACGGAAGAGATGCTGTGGCATATTGGAATAAACACGGCTGGGGCGCTCCGTACGGCGCGCGAGGGAGTTTTAACAAACGAGCATGGAATAATGGTGTTTGGATACAGAAATCTCACCGCTCTTGCACGCGCGGGCGTGAAGTTTGCATCAGCCCAGGATTTTAAAATGCAGCATTTGCTGAACTGATTTGAAATAACATTTAGTGTTATTTTTCTTCTGATCCGCACTGTATTACAGCACCAGCATGCCCGCCAGGGCGCCGAACATGACCAGAATGGTGATCACTACAACTGTCTGATTCAGGC
>JAFATP010000164.1 GCA_019243895.1 Alphaproteobacteria bacterium | reverse complement strand
CTGCCGTCAATGCGGCCCTTCAGAAAAGATAAAACGGCGGGGTCCGGCGGAACTGGCGCGAGGTTCTTGAGAAAACGGTAAGGGCCGAGATAGCCGTTGAGTTTTTGATTGTCGAAAGAATCCAGCGCAACGCCTCCAGGCGTTCTTCATCGCCTTCCGGCAAGAATTTTCCTGTGCGCTCCGCAAGGTAGGTCAGAATGACGCCGGACTGCGAAAGTTTCTTGCCGCCATGCACCAGTACCGGAACCTCGCCCATCTCATTCAGCTCGGAGCGATATTCCGGTGTGCGCGTTTCGCCGCCGTTGAGATAATCGACAAACACCGGCTGCCAATCCGCACCGATCAGGTTCAGCATCAGCGCGGCGCGATAGGCATTGCCGGATTGAGCAAAGCAATAAAGCCGGTATTCCGCCATGAACTCTTGCTCACACGTCCAGATTCACCACCTTCAGCGCATTGCTGACGATGAAATCGCGGCGCGGCTCCACTACGTCGCCCATCAGCGTGGAGAAGATGGACTCGGTTTCCACGTCGTTTTCCACCTTCACTTTCAACAGGCGGCGGGTGGCGGGATTCAGCGTGGTATCCCACAGCTGCTCCGGGTTCATCTCGCCCAGACCTTTGAAGCGGCTGACGGTGATGCCCTTTTTGCCCCATTCCATCACCACGCCGTACAGCTCCGAGGGCGTGGCCACGCGCGTCTCCGCGCCCTTGCGGCTTAAGGCGGGCGGCGCGCTGAAATAGGCGTTCAAATAATCCGTCATGGCAGCGATGTCGTGCGCCTCCTTGGACAGCAGCGCCTTTTCATCCAGCGTATGCATGTGCTCCACGCCGCGCAGCGTGCGCGAAAGCCGGAACGCGCCGTCCTCGAAGCGCACCGCCCATCCCGCCTGTTCGCCGACGACCTGGCGCAGCCGCTGCTCCCACGCTTTCGCCTTGACATCCGGGTGGCCCAGCGGGGCGAACACGCCCGCCAGCGCCGCCGCTTCCAGCAACGGCAGCGGAATGCGCCGTGCGCGGGCCACCGGGCGCAGCGCATCGCTGGCGCGCGCGGCCTGCTTGGCGACGCGCAGCAATTCATCGCCTGTTAGCTGGCGGCCGTCCGCCAGCGTCAGCGTGGCATCCTCCAGCGTGCCTGAGAGAAGATAGTCCTCCAGCGCCGCATCGTCTTTCAGGTAGTGATCCGTGCTGCCGCGGCGCAGCTTATAGAGCGGCGGCTGTGCGATGTAGAGATATCCCGCCTCGATCAGCGGGCGCATCTGGCGGAAGAAGAAAGTAAGCAGCAGCGTGCGGATGTGCGAGCCGTCCACGTCGGCGTCCGTCATGATGATGATCTTGTGATAACGTGCCTTGTCCGCATTGAATTCCTCGCGGCCGATGCCGGTGCCGAGCGCGGTGATCAGCGTGCCGATCTCCTGGCTGGAAAGCATTTTGTCAAACCGCGCCCGCTCCACGTTGAGAATCTTGCCGCGCAACGGCAGTACCGCCTGAAACTGGCGGCTGCGCCCCTGTTTGGCCGATCCGCCGGCGCTGTCGCCCTCAACGATGAACAGCTCGGATTTAGCGGCGTCGCGCTCCTGGCAATCGGCAAGCTTGCCCGGCAGCGAGGAGATATCCAGCGCGCCCTTGCGCCGCGTCAGCTCCCGCGCCTTGCGCGCCGCCTCGCGGGCGGCGGCGGCCTCCACGATCTTTCCCGCCACCATCCTGCCTTCCTGCGGATGTTCCTCGAACCACTGGCCGAGCTTGTCGCCGATGATGCTTTCCACCACCGGCCGCACTTCGGAACTCACCAGCTTATCCTTGGTTTGCGAGGAGAATTTCGGGTCCGGAACTTTCACCGAAAGCACGCAGGTAAGCCCCTCGCGCGCGTCATCGCCGGTGATGGCTATCTTTTCCTTCTTGGCGAGGCCGGATTCCTCGTAATATTTATTGATGACACGGGTGAGCGCGGCGCGGAAGCCCATGAGATGCGTGCCGCCGTCGCGCTGGCGGATGTTGTTGGTGAAGCACAGCATCTGCTCGTGATAGGAGTCATTCCATTGCAGGGCGGCTTCCACGGCGATGCCATCTTTCTCGCCATGCACCATAACGGTGGGGTGCAGCGCGTGCTTGCCCTTATCGATATATTGCACATAGGCTTCCGTTCCGCCCTCGTAATAAAATAGCGTTTCCAGCGGCTCCGCCGAACGCAGATCGGTCAGCTTGATGCGCACACCGGAATTGAGGAACGCCAGTTCGCGCAGGCGGTGCTCGATGGTGGCGTAATCGAAGACGGTTTTCGTGAAAATATCGGATGTCGGCAGGAAGGTGACGGAGGTGCCGCGCTTGTCCACCGCATCGCCCATGACGGTGAGATGCTGCACCACTTCGCCATTCTCGAAACGCGCCTGGTGGCGCTTGCCGCCGCGCCAGATGGTGAGCTCCAGCCATTCGGAAAGCGCGTTCACCACGGAAACGCCCACCCCGTGCAACCCGCCGGAAACCTTATAGGAATTCTGATCGAACTTGCCGCCCGCGTGCAGCTGCGTCATGATCACCTCCGCCGCCGACACGCCCTCGCCGGGATGAATCTCGGTGGGAATACCACGGCCGTTATCGGTGACGGTGCATGAGCCGTCGGCGTTCAGCGACACTTCCACCAGCGTGCAATATCCCGCCAGCGATTCATCGATGGCGTTGTCCACCACCTCGTAAATCATGTGGTGCAGACCGGAGCCGTCATCGGTATCGCCGATATACATGCCGGGGCGCTTGCGCACCGCCTCCAGCCCCTTCAGCACCTTGATGGAATCGGCGGTATAATGGGCGTCGTCCTCGGTCGGATGTCTCATTGCGATTGTTCCTGCATTCACCATAAAAAAACCAGCATGTTACAAGGCGATAACTCTTCCCTGTTCTACCCGAAAAACCAGGGTGTTGTCACGCATTCCTTCAAACAACGAAAGCTCGGTGCCGGTCAGCCAGGCTTGTGTGCCAAGCGCTTCAATTTCATGAAATAATTCTGCGCGGCGGGCGGCGTCCAGATGGCTTAGCGCTTCGTCCAGCAGCAGCACGGGCAGCGGCTTGCCCCATACCCCCGCCGCACGCGCCTCGGCAAGCACGATGGAAAGCAGCAGCGCTTTCTGCTCGCCGGTGGAGCACGTGGCCGCTTCCACCTGTTTCTGCGCATGGGTGACCGTGAGCTCGCTGCGATGCGCCCCTGCCAGCGCACGCCCCGCGGCGGCATCCTGCACCCGCGAGCGCGCCAGCGCTTCGGCCATTGCGTGCTCCACCGAAAGCGCCGCCTCGCCGCCGCTTAAGCGGCCTTCCGCCAAGCCGTGCAGCGCCAGCACCGCTTTCGGGAAGGACAAGGGCGACGCCTGCATCACGCCGTTGATATGCTCCACCGTGTGCAGCCGCGCCGCGGCAATGGCGATGCCGGTTTCCGCCATTTTCCGCTCCAGCGCTTCCAGCCATTGCGCGTCGCTGCGCCCAAGCGCCAGCAGCCGGTTGCGCTCGCGCATGGCGTATTCATAA
>JAFATP010000152.1 GCA_019243895.1 Alphaproteobacteria bacterium | reverse complement strand
CCCGCAAGCCAGGAGACCTGCCGTCGGAGTGTCACGCGAGTTCTGCCGGGACGGGTGATCCTTAGAGCGCGGTTCGTTACGGGCTTTTCAGCCGGTGGCGTTCTCATACGTGGTGGCACTGTCTTCCCGCGCAAGGAACCTTGCGCTGTCAAGGCAATGTCCATTTCAACCCGTATGGAGGATGCCATGACCCGCGCCCATTTTATCACGTTTGCCTTTTCCGCCACCGTTTCCGCCGCCGCTTTCGCCGCCCACGCGGATGCCGATGCTCCTCCCGCCGCCGCCACCCCCGATATCGTGATTTCCGCCACGCGAAACCCCACGCCCGCGCGGGAAGTGGCAAGCTCCATCACCGTCATCGACCGCGAGGAGATCGAGCAGAAGCGCCTGCCCACCGTGGCGGATTACCTGCGCGAAGTGCCGGGTGTGAGCGTGGCCTCCAACGGCGGGCCGGGCCAGACCACGCGCGTTTTCCTGCGCGGGGCGGATTCCGATCATACGCTGGTGCTGGTTGACGGCGTGGCGGTGAACGACCCGTCCGATGTCGGCGATGCGTATGACTTCGCCTATCTGACGCCGGACAATATCGAGCGCATCGAGGTGCTGCGCGGCCCGCAAAGCACGCTCTACGGCTCCAACGCCATCGGCGGCGTCATCAGCATCACCACGCGGCAGGGCGAAGGCAAACCCGGCGTGCAAGGTTTCGCCGAGGGCGGCAGCTATGACACCTATAAGGCGGGCATCGGCTCCAGCGGCGCCACCGACCGCTTCAATTACAGCGTGGAGGGCACGCGCTTCCGCACCGGCGGGTTTTCCACCTTCGACCATTTCCTGGGCGGCCAGGGCAGCGACCCGGTGGCGGACGACACCCTTTCCGGCCGCGCCTCGGCCAAGCTCGCCGACAATCTCTCGGTCAATGTGGCGGGGCGCTACACCAACGGCGTGGCCAATTACGACGATTTCGGCGCCAATGCCGACAATAAAACCGCCGATCATCAATGGAGCGGCCGCGCCAGCGGCGATCTGGCGCTGTTCGACGGCGTGTGGAAGCAGGAACTCGGCGTCTCCGACATGCGCAACCTGCGCAATACCATCAATGACGGCTTCGTTACCGAATATGACGGCAGCCGCCAGAAGGCGGACTGGGTGAACAACGTCAAGCTCGCACCGAACAACACCGGCACGCTAGGCTTCGAACTCCAGCGCGAATCCTTTGACGGTACCGGCAGCCCGGAAACTTCCATGGATACCCGCTCCGCCTTCGCCCAAGACCAGCTTTCCTTCGGCGACGCCTTCTTCGCCACCATCGGCGGCCGGGTGGATAATTTCAGCACCTTCGGCACGACGGCCACCTACCGCGTCGCCCCCGCCTATCTCATCAAGGACACCGGCACCAAGCTGAAGGCCAGCTACGGCACGGGCTTCAAAGCCCCTTCGCTGTTCCAGCTCAACGCGCCGATTTACGGCAATGCGCGCCTGCAGCCGGAAAAGAGCCGCGGCTGGGATGCCGGGTTCGAGCAAAGCTTCTGGGGTGACAGGCTGTCGTTCGGCTCGACCTATTTCCGTAACGACATCCGCGACCTGATCGATTTCGACTTCGCCACTTTCCGCTATCTGAACGTCGGGCGGGCGCAAACACACGGGCTGGAGAATTTCATTCTGCTGCGGCCATGGACGGATACCATGCTGCGCGCCGACTACACCTACCTGCGCACGGAGGACGAAGCCACGCATAGCGAGCTGCTGCGCCGCCCGCAGAATACGCTGAATCTCACCCTCGATCAGCGCTTCCTGGAAGGCAAGGGCGACGCGCAGTTCATCGTGCGCAGCGTAAGCGGGCGCGAGGACATCGATTTCAACTTCAGCCCCACCATCGTCAAGCCTTACACCACCTTAAACGTCAATGCTTCTTACCAGCTGGTGCCGGAAGCGCGGATTTACGGGCGCATCGACAATCTCCTGGATAAGCGCTACGAGGAAATATATGGCTACGGCCAGCCGGGGCTTACCTTCATGGTTGGGGTGAAGGGCGGATTGTAAAGAATCGGGCTTCCGAATTGAAAGCGGAGTGCCGGGAGGCGTTGTTCCTGGCACTTTCCTTGCTCTCCTTTCCTTTATGGCAATGAATAATTAACTTGTGCCGGGTAATACTGGCAGTATGGTTCCGGGTTAAAAGGGTGGGAGTCTGCGCATTGCGTAAAATTCTTCTTGGCGTCATGCTGGCATTGACGGGGGTTGCTCCCGCCTTCGCTTATGTCGCCGATCCGCTGATCGAA
Organism: Alphaproteobacteria bacterium; assembly: GCA_019243895.1. Lineage (GTDB taxonomy): Bacteria > Pseudomonadota > Alphaproteobacteria > Rickettsiales > SXRF01 > JAFATP01. The sequence goes on along the minus strand of JAFATP010000152.1, from coordinate 5,401 downwards.
GGCGCCAAGCAATGCACCGTGCATCTGCCGCGCTATGAGCGCCAATACGGCATTCCCGTGCATCTGCTCTCCGCCATCGCCTCCACCGAATCCGGCCGCTGGCACGACGGCCTGAAAATCGCGGTGCCGTGGCCATGGACCATTAACGCCGAAGGCAAGGGTTATTTCTTCGAGTCCAAGCAGGAGGCCATCAAGGCAGTGCAGAAGCTGCACGCGCAAGGCATCAAGAGCATCGACGTGGGTTGCATGCAGGTGAATTTGATGCATCATCCGGAGGCGTTCGCCTCGCTGGAGGACGCGTTCGAGCCGGAAACCAACGTGGCCTATGCCGCATCGTTTCTGCGCACGCTGTTCGAGGAGCTTAAATCCTGGAAAAACGCAGCAGCGGCTTATCATTCGCGCACGCCGGTGTTCGGCGCGGATTACGTGAGCCGGGTCTATGACCGCTGGTACACCATCATCGAACGCGTGCGCAACGCGCGGCTGAACGGCGGCGGCGAAACGCAGCTTGCCGACGCGGCGGCGCAGGCGGCGGATCATTCCCCGCCGGCTCCTGCCGGTTCCGTTCACGCCGCCAAATCGCGGCAGGCCGCGCCCAACGCGGTGCGGATGCATGTCATTTCGGTTAAAAATGGCAGCGAGGGCGCGCGGGAAAACGGCGTGATCATGGTGCGGCCGGAGATCAAGCCGGCGGAATTGATGCCCGCGGCTGCCACGGTGACTCCTACGGCGGCGACGGCACAGGCCGCCACGCCCGCCGTGCTGACGGTGGCGGATGCCACGGCCAAGCCTTCTGACACGGTGCCGCCGGCGCATGTTATTCATATCTCCGCCAGCGGCAAGAGCAGCGATGCGCCCAAAACCAGCGGTCCGCGCTTTATTTTCAACGATTAGTTCTGAATGCCAAGGGCTGCGCCGCTTGACGCGCGGCGGCGGCGTGGTATGAATCGGCGCATGGAACGCGATATCATTCCCACCACCTCCACGGAAATCTGGTGCGACGGCAGCGCCGAGACGGGGGGCCATCCGCGCGTGTTTCTGCATATCGAAAGCGAAACCGGCTTGGTGGTCTGCCCCTATTGCAGCCGCACGTGGCAGCAGGTGGAGGGCGGGCATTCCGCCCATGCATGAGCGCCATCGATTTTGTCATCCTGTTTCTGATGTTCGTCACGCTTGGCGTGCTGATCGCGGGGGTTATCAATATGATGCGCGGCACCAATCCGCGCCGCAGCAACCGGCTGATGATCTGCCGCGTGGTGCTGCAGGGAACGGTGCTGTTGCTGCTGGCGGCGTTTCTTTCGCGTCATGGTTAAGCTGAACAAGATTTATACCCGCACCGGCGATGACGGCACCACCGGCCTGATCGGCGGCGTCCGCGTGCCCAAGCACAGCGCCCGCGTGGACGCCTATGGCGATGTGGACGAGGCCAACAGCGCCATCGGCGTGGCGCGCGCGCATCTGACGCCGGGAGAGCACGACGCCATGCTGCTGCGCATCCAGCACGACCTATTCGACGTGGGGGCCGATTTGGCCACGCCGGGGCTGGGCGAGAAGGATCTGCGCATCCTGCAGACGCAGGTGACGCGGCTGGAGCATGAGATCGACGCCATGAACGCCGCGCTCAAGCCGCTGGACTCGTTCGTGCTGCCGGGCGGCACGCCGGTGGCGGCGCAGCTGCATGTGGCGCGCACCGTGGTGCGCCGCGCCGAGCGTTCGATGACGCGCTGCATGGAGGAGGACGCGGTGAACCCCATGGCCATTCATTACATCAACCGGCTCTCGGACCATCTGTTCGTGCTGGCGCGCCTGCTCAACGACGGCGGCGCGCGCGACGTGCTGTGGCAGCGCGGAGCCAACCGATGAAGGTGCTGGTCTGCGTCAAGCGCGTGGTGGATTACAACGTGCGCGTCCGCGTGAAGGCGGACGGCAGCGGCATTGCCACAGAAGGCGTCAAGCATTCCATGAATCCGTTTGACGAGATCGCGGTGGAAGAGGCGGTGCGATGGAAAGAAAAAGGCGTGGCCGTGGAAGTGGTGGCGGTGACCATCGGCGGCGATGCGGCGCTGGAAACCTTGAGGACGGCGCTGGCGATGGGCGCCGACCGCGCCATTCATGTGCACACGGAAGAAGCGGTGCAGAACCTGGCGGCGGCGAAGCTGCTGCGCGAAGTGGCGGCGCAGGAGCAGCCGCGCGTGGTGCTGCTCGGCAAGCAGGCAATTGACGACGACGCGGCGCAGACCGGGCCGATGCTGGCGGGGCTGCTTGGCTGGCCGCAGGCAACGTTCGCCTCGAAAATCGATTTCGAAGGAGAGGAAGCGCATGTGACACGCGAGGTGGACGGCGGGCTGATGACGCTCCGCCTGCGCCTGCCTGCGGTGATTACCACCGATCTGCGGCTGAACACGCCGCGCTATCCCGCGCTTCCCAGCATCATGAAGGCCAAGGCCAAGCCAGTGGCCAGGCGTGAAGCGGCGGCGGCGGGAGTGGATATCCGCCCGCGCATCACGCGCATTCGCGTCGAGGAGCCGCCCGCGCGCAAGCCGGGTATTATGGTGAAGGACGTGGCGGAGCTGGTGGAGCGCCTGCGCCATGAAGCCAAGGTGATAGAATGACGGTATTAGTGATTGCCGAACACGAGGGCGGCGCCATCAGCCTGTCGACGCGCAGGGCGATTGGCGCGGCGGCGCAGCTTGCCGCCGACATCCATGTGCTGGTGGCCGAAGAAGGCGCGTCCGCGGCGCGCTCGGCGGCGGCGATCGGCGGCGTCGCCAAGGTGCTGCACGCCGATGCGGCGCATTACCGCGAGGCGCTGGCCGAGGACATTGCGCCGTTGATCGCGCGAGCGGGCGCGGGCTATTCGCATATCGTGGCCGCGTCCACCACCACCGGCAGGGATATTCTGCCGCGGGCCGCCGCCCTGATGGACGCGCCGATGCTGTCGGATGTGACCGCAATTCTCGGGGCCGATACCTTCCAGCGGCCCATTTATGCGGGCAATGCTTATGAAACCGTGCAATGCGCGCACCAGCCCCTCTTGCTCACGGTGCGGGTGACGGCATTCCCCGCGCCGGGGGAGGGCGGACAAGCCGTGATTGAGCGCGTGACCCCGCTGCCACCCTCCGGGCTCTCTTCTTTCGTCTCGCGCGAGCGGGCGTCCGGCGGAAGGCCTGACCTGGCGGCGGCGCGCGTGGTGATTTCAGGAGGGCGCGGCCTGGGCTCCGCCGAGAATTTCCAGCGCCTGAACGCGCTGGCGGACCGCCTGGGCGCGGCCATCGGCGCATCGCGCGCGGCGGTGGACGCGGGCTTTGCGCCCAACGAGCTGCAAGTGGGGCAGACCGGGCGCGTGGTGGCGCCGGAGCTTTACATCGCCATCGGCATTTCCGGCGCGATTCAGCATCTGGCGGGCATGAAAGAAAGCCGCGTTATCGTCGCCATCAATAAGGATGCCAATGCGCCCATCTTCGCCCTGGCCGATTACGGGCTGATGGAAGACGCGCTGACCGCCCTTGCCAAGCTGGAAGAGGCGCTTACAGAATGAAACCGCTTGGCTTCGAATGGCTGGCGCTGGCGCAGATCAACGCAACCGTCGGCGATATTACCGGCAATATGATGCATATCCGCGCCGCGCGCGCCGAGGCCAGGGCGCTCGGCGCGGAGATGCTGGCGTGCCCGGAGCTTTCCATCTGCGGCTATCCCCCGGAGGATTTGATGCTGCGCCCCAGCTTCCGCCATGCCTGCATGGAAGCGGTGCGGCAGCTGGCTTCCGAGACGGCGGAGAAAGGCCCGGCGCTGCTGGTGGGCAGCCCGTGGGAGGAGGACGGCCACGTGTATAACGCGGCGCTGCTGCTGGACGACGGCGGCATTGCGCATATCCACCGCAAGGTGCACCTGCCCAATTATGGCGTGTTCGACGAGCGGCGTATTTTCGATGCCGGCCCGGCGCCGGAGGTGGCGCATTGGCGGCGGCGGGCGCTGGGCATCATGGTATGCGAGGATGTGTGGTACACCGATGCTCCCTCCATTCTCGCCGCGAAAGGTGCACAGGCGCTGGTGGTGATTAACGCCTCGCCGTTCGAGGTGGGCAAGATGGCGCAGCGCCAGGCGCGGTGCGCCAAGGCGGCGCGGGCGGCGAAGCTGCCCATTGCCTATGTGAATCTGGCGGGCGGGCAGGATGACATTGTGTTCGACGGCGGCGCATTTGCCATGAATGCGGCGGGCGAGGTCACCATGCAATCGACGCGCTTCGCGGAAAGCGTGGTGGCGGCCGCACCGGTTGCGCGTGTGCCGGAGTTAACGCCGGAAGAAGAAACGTGGCAGGCGCTCTGCACCGGGCTTGGCGATTATGTGCGTAAGAACGGCTTCACCGGAGTGCTGCTGGGCCTCTCCGGCGGCATTGATTCTTCGCTGACCGCCGCGCTGGCGGTGGAGGCGTTGGGGCGCGAAGCGGTGCTGGGCGTGCTTCTGCCTTCCGAGTTCACTTCCCGGGAAAGCGTGGAGGACGCGCTGGCGCTGTCGGCCAATCTTGGCATCGAAACCGCGAACGTTTCCATCCAGGCGTGCCGCCGGGCGGCGCACGAGGCGCTTTCCGCCACGCTGCCCGAAGCGCGGCGCATGACGCTGCCGGTGGACGGCAACATCCAGGCGCGGCTGCGCGGCCTGATGCTGATGGCATTAAGCAATGCCACCGGGCGCATGCTGCTTGCCACCAGCAATAAATCGGAAGTGGCGACGGGCTATACCACGCTTTACGGCGATTCCTGCGGCGGCTATGCGCCGTTGAAAGACGTGTATAAAACCCAGCTATACCGCCTTGCGCACTGGCGCAATGAAAGCAACCCGCTGATCCCGGAGCGCAGTATCGCCAAGGCGCCCACCGCGGAGCTGGCGCCGCATCAGAAAGACGAAGACCAGCTGCCGCCTTACCCGGTGCTGGACGCCGTGCTGGAGCGCATCATCGAGCAGTCCTTAAGCGTGGACGATATCGAAGAGGAGGGCTATGAGCGCGCCATGGTGGAGCGCATCATGCAGATGGTACGGACCGCGGAATACAAACGCCGGCAGCTGCCGCCGGGGGTGAAAGTGTCGTCGATGACGTTCGGGCGCGACTGGCGCTATCCGCTGACCAACGGGTTTAAAGGCTAAGCTCTCTGCGTGCGCGGCGAGAAATAAAACGCGCAGGCATTCAATCAGGTTGCAGAGGAGTTATCGAAGCTGCGATAGAGGAAGGAGCGGTGGTTGCGCGGGGGGAATGAAATAATTTTGTAAAGGCATCCGTATACGCCCCGTGAATGCGCACATAATAGAATCCCGGCGTTTTCTTAGAAGCGACAAATTCGGCTGCCGGTGGAGATATTTGAGCGTTGATTCGTTCCACTAAGGAGTGTGCCTCCTTTTTCGAAAG
>JAFATP010000149.1 GCA_019243895.1 Alphaproteobacteria bacterium | reverse complement strand
GCCCCGCTCATGGCGTCGCACGCCGCGTCGCCGGGGCGCAGGTTGATCAGCCCCGCCTTAAACGGCGCGACGCCTTCGGGCCAGACGATGCCCTGCTCATCATGGCTGGCTTCGATGATCGCGCCCACCAGCCGGGAAACGCCGATGCCGTAGCATCCCATTTCCGGCGCCACCGCTGCGCCGGACGCATCGGCCACCGTCACTTTCATCGCATCGGTATATTTGCGGCCCAGCAGGAAAATGTGCCCCACCTCGATGCCGCGCGCTTCGCGCAGGCGCTCTTTCGGCACCGGGCAGGCGTCCGGCTTATGCATTTCATCGGCAGCAGCATAAAGCCTGCGCATCTCCTCCCCGCTCAGCTGCGTCCTCGCCTGGCGGGCATCGTCAAACGCGGCATCGTAAAACAGCGCGCTTTCGCCCGTTTCCGCGATCACCTGGAACTCATGGCTCACGCTGCCGCCGATGGCCCCGCTGTCGGCGTTCACCGCGATGGCCTGCAAGCCGATGCGCGCGAAGATGCGGTGATAGCAATCATACATCACGCTGTATTCCCGCCGCGCGTCTTCCAGGTCGATGTGGAAGGAATAGGCGTCTTTCATCAGGAATTCGCGGCCGCGCATGATGCCGAAGCGCGGGCGGATTTCGTCGCGGAATTTCCATTGAATCTGATACAGGTTCACCGGCAGGGATTTGTAGCTTTTCACATAGGCGCGGAAGATGTCCAAGATCATCTCCTCACAGGTGGGGCTGTATAACAGCTCGCGCTCGGCGCGATCCGGGAAGCGCAGCATTTCCTTTCCCATCACCTCGTAACGCCCGGATTCCTTCCACAGCTCGGCGGGCTGAAGCGTGGGCATCAACAGCTTGACGCAGCCGGAGCGCTGCAATTCCTCGTCCACGATGGCCTCGATGTTGCGCAGCACTTTCAGGCCCAGCGGCAGCCAGGCGTAAATGCCCGCCGCCTCCTGGCGGATCATGCCGGCGCGCAGCATCAGCTTATGCGAAACGGCCTGCGCATCGGCGGGGGTTTCTTTCAGCAAAGGCAGAAAATAACGGGAAAGGCGCATGGATTAATGACTGGCGGGTGGTTGGTGGCTCGTGTGTAATCGTTTTACGGCGTTTCTTCAATAGACATGGCGCAGGGGAATCCAGCCCGAGCGCAGCAGCAGGTGCAGGCCCAGCGTGATGACACACGCGGCGCCGGTATTCCACAGCAGCGAGCGCTTCACCCCGAGGCGGAACGGCAATACGCCGAACAGGCTGATCACCCATACGTTCAGATACGTGAAAAGGGCCATTTGCCAGGTCATAATACCGGGTCACCGACGTTTGCGCTTGAAAACGCCCGACGACCGGTGGTCTATACCTCCTCCAGCTCGACCAGCGTGCCGCAGAAATCCTTAGGGTGGAGGAACAGCACCGGCTTGCCGTGCGCGCCAATTTTGGGCTCGCCGTCGCCCAGCACACGCGCGCCTTGCGCCTTCAGCCGGTCGCGCGCGGCGCGGATGTCTTTTACCTCGAAACACACGTGATGCACGCCGCCCGCGGGATTTTTGGCCAGGAAACCGGCAATCGGCGAGTTTTCGCCCAGCGGGTGCAGCAATTCCATCTTGGTGTTGGGCAGGTTGACGAACACCGTGGTCACGCCGTGCTCCGGCAGATCCAGCGGCGCGGAAATCTCCGCACCCAGCGTATCGCGGTAAAGGGCGCTGGCGGCGGCCAGGTCCGGCACCGCGATGGCGACATGGTTCAGTTTTCCAATCATATTTTCCCTCCCGGTGGCCCCACTGTCATAAAAACTTCACTTTCATGGGCGCTATGGATGCATACAATAGTGCAAGGGATACCAGAAGCTTCCGCAACCGCAACCAAAAGCATTCCGCCCTCTCATGGATACCGAAGAAGCCAAAGAAATAGCGCATCATCAACGCATTGGGCACCCCCAGACCGATGAGGGGCCGTATTACCACAACGCCTGGTGGGAAGGCTATAAGGGCGGAGTGAAGGGCATGTTGGGCGGCCTGATCATCGGCGCTATCGTCGGCGCGCTGATGGGAGCGCTGGTGACGGGCGGGCTGGCGCTGGCGGGAATTCCGCTGGCGGGAATCGGCATCGCCGCCGTCATTGGCGGATTTTCGGCGCTGGGGGCTTATCATGGCGCGCATGAATTCAACCAGGTCGGCATAGTGACCGGCGCGGTGTCCGCTTCGCACGAAAGGGCCGAAGAGCGCATGAAGGAGTTCGAGGATTCACGCTTCGCGGAACTGAAACGCGATATTGCAGGGCTGAAAGCGGTTGTCACAGGAGAAAAACCTCCAGAACCCATGGCGGTCGACGGCGTACCGGACGGAAGGGCGGTGGACGCGAATCACCGCGATTACCGCACCCGGCATTGCAGTGAAGGCCATTGCCCGCCGGAGATGAAGCCGGTGTTCTGGAAAGTGGCGGGCATCGGCCTTGCCGTGGGCGCCGCCGCAGGCGCTCTGTTCGGCGGCAGCGGCTTAATG
>JAFATP010000125.1 GCA_019243895.1 Alphaproteobacteria bacterium | reverse complement strand
CGAGGAAGCGGCCGATGAGATCGCCGCCTTCATCGCCGGCAGCAACATGGTGTTCATCACCGCCGGCATGGGCGGCGGCACCGGCACCGGCGCGGCACCGGTGGTGGCGCGCATCGCGCGCGATCAGGGCGTGCTCACGGTGGGCGTCGTCACCAAGCCTTTCCAGTTCGAGGGCACGCATCGCATGCGCCTGGCGGAATCCGGCCTCAAGGAACTTCAGGAGTATGTGGACACGCTCATCATCATTCCGAATCAGAACCTGTTCCGCATCGCCAATGAGCGCACCACGTTCGCCGATGCGTTCCGCATGGCCGACGAAGTGCTGCATTGCGGTGTGCGCGGCATTACCGATCTCATGGTCAAGCCGGGGCTGATCAATCTCGATTTCGCCGATATCCGTACCGTCATGCGCGAGATGGGCAAAGCCATGATGGGCACCGGCGAGGCCACCGGAGACCGCCGGGCGGTGCAGGCGGCGGAGGCGGCCATCTCCAACCCGCTGCTGGACGACGTATCGCTGAAAGGCGCCAAAGCCGCCCTGATCAATATCACCGGCGGACCGGACATGACGCTGTTCGAAGTGGACGAAGCCGCCAACCGCATTCGCGAAGAGGTGGATCCGGACGCCAACATCATTTTCGGCTCCGCGTTTAATAACGACATGGAGGGACGCCTGCGGGTTTCCGTGGTGGCCACCGGCATCGACTCACTCGTGGAGCTTCCCTCGCGACCGCAGATTAATCCCATCGAACACAAAAAGCCTTACCTCTTCACCGGCACCCGCGCTGATGGCACCAAGCAGCCCGCGCGTGCCGAATTTAAGCCGGCGCCCGCCGCCTCACCGCCCGTGTATGCGGCAGCCGCAGCCGTCTCACCGCCGCCCCCGCCGGTGTCCTATGCGCCTCCCGTGGCAGCGCCGAAGCCGGAGCCAGTGCTTTATCCGGCGGGCGATACCTCCCCCGATAGCGCGATGCACCCCACCGAGCACGCACCGGCGCAGGCACCCGTCTCTCCCCCGCCCGCCTCCACGGCTCCTGCCGATCATCCCACGCTGGCGCCGCGGCGGGAACAGCGGGATTATATGCTGGCCGAAGCCGAAGAAACGCCCATTCGCTCACTTTTCTCCCGCCTGGCGGAGGTCAGCCGCTCGCTAACGCCCAAGCCGGAATATGGCAAGCCGGAGCAGGACACTCGCACCATGCAGGTGACGCAGCGGCCGCGCCCTGAAATAGCACGCGCGGCGGCACCCGCTTCCGAGGAGCAGCAATTCCTCGAAATTCCTGCGTTTTTACGGCGCCAGGCGAATTAATTGCGCCGCCGCCGCGCCATGCGCCGCCTGTAACATTCCGTAACAAAGTGTGAATTGAAGCACGGTGAAGGCTGCGTTACGGTCAGGGTTGAATTAACCCTGATTTTCATCATGGCTCAGCAAACCACCCTTTCCGCTTCCGTCCGCTGCACCGGCATCGGCCTGCACACCGGACAGCCGGTGACGCTCACGCTGAAACCCGCGCGCGCCGATAGCGGCATCGTGTTCCGCCGCAGCGACGCGCCGCGCGGAAAAGGCCTGGTGGCCGCGCGCTATGACGCCGTGGCCGATACGCGGCTGGGCACCAGCCTCTGCAACCGGCATGGCGTCACCATCGCCACAGTGGAGCACCTGATGGCGGCATTTTGGGGCGCGCGCATTGATAACGCCCTGATCGAAATCGACGGCCCCGAAGTGCCGATCATGGACGGCAGCGCCTCCCCGTTCATGGAATTGATCGCGCGGGCCGGAAGCACGGTGCTCGCCACTCCCCGCCGCGTGATCCGTGTGCTGAAGGAAATAGAAGTGACGGAAGGAAAAAGCGCGGCGAATGTCGCCCCTCTGGATGACGCGGCGCAGGCCTGCACCCTGGAAATTCAGATTGATTTTGCACATCCGCTGATTGCACAGCAGCGCGTGGCTTATGATTTCCGCAGCGATACCTTCGCCGAAACCTTAAGCGCCGCCCGCACTTTCGGCTTCGCCCACGAGGTGGAGCATCTGCGCGCGCAGGGGCTGGCCCGCGGCGGCTCCTTGCAGAATGCCGTAGTGGTGGGCGAGCAGGGCGTGCTGAACAGCGAGGGACTGCGCTTCACCGATGAATTCGCCCGCCATAAGGCGCTGGATTGCCTGGGCGACTTATACCTTGCCGGCTATCGCATCGAGGGCGCATTCACTTTCATGCGTCCGGGGCATGCCATCAATAATGCGCTGGTGCGGGCGTTAATGAGTGATAAAACCGCATGGAAATACGTTTCCACGGCCCAGGCGCGCTTCCGTGATGAAGACCGCGCCTTTGCCCTTGCCGCTTATTATTAATGATTCCGATTCTAAATGCTTGTCTGCGGCTTGGCCGCTGATATAGTCGCCCGCTATGCGCCGTCTCTTATTTCTGACTGCTGCCTCGCTTTTGCTTGCCGCATGCGGCGACGATAAGGACAAAGCGGAGCACCCTCCCGCCCCCGTGGAAACCTTATATAACGAAGCGGCGGACAAGCTGGACGCCAAGCAATATAAGGACGCGGCAAAAGCCTTCGACGAGGTGGAGCGGCAGCATCCTTATTCGGAATGGGCCACCCGCGCCGAAGTGATGGCCGGGTTTTCTCTCTACCGCGCCGGCCGTTACGATGACGCCGTTTCCACCTTGCAGCGCTTCGTTAAGCTACATCCCGGCCATGAATCCACCGCCTATGCCTATTATCTGATTGCGCTTTGCTATTACGAGCAGATTTCCGATGTGGGCCGCGATCAGAAGATCACCGAGCAGGCGCTGTCCGCCTTGACCGAGGTGGTGAAACGCTTTCCCGAAACCGAATATGCGCGCGACGCGAAGTTAAAGCTGGACCTCACGTATGATCATCTTGCGGGCAAGGAGATGCAGGTGGGGCGATATTACCTGACGCGCGATGAATATCTCTCCGCCATCAACCGCTTCCGTTACGTCGTGGAAAATTACCAGACCACCAGCCACGTGCCGGAGGCGCTTTATCGCCTGGTGGAATGCTACCTGAAGCTCGGCGTCACCGACGAGGCTCAGAAATATGCCGCGGTGCTTGGCAATAATTTCCCCGATAGCAGCTGGTATCGGGACGCTTATGCCTTGATGCAGAATAAAAACCCCACGGATCAGCCGGTTCCTGGCGCGGAAAATCATAAAAGCTGGTTGAACATTTTTTAATTATTAATATATTTTAATTATTAAGGAAGTCAGCATGAGCGCCATGAGCGAAGAGCTGGCTGAGGAAGGACAAAAGCGGGTGCGGATTATTGTTGCAGCAAATCCGATTTTGAGGACGCGGTGATTCCTTTTCTGCAGCAGAAGCTGACGGAGCTGGGATTGCTGACTCATCCCGCCACCGTCCGGCTCGCGCTGATAAAAGCGCATTCGGCCTGATTCCTGGCATTGCGGGATACCAGACACGCCGTCGGCGTTGTCACGGCGCCGAAAGCTGTATTATAGTGGTGCTGCCATGCTCACCCGGCTCTCCATTCGAAACATCGTGCTGATCGCCCATTGCGACCTCGCCTTCGCACCGGGCTTAAGCGTGCTGACGGGAGAAACAGGCGCGGGCAAATCGATCCTGCTGGATGCGCTGGGCCTGGCACTGGGCGCACGCTCGGAAGCAGGCCTGCTGCGGCACGGCGAACATACCGCCAGCGTTTCCGCCGAATTCGACATTCCCGGTAACCCTGCGGCGGAAGCGGTGCTTGAGTCTTTAGGCCTGGAAAAAACCGAGGCGCTGATCCTGCGCCGCACCATCGGCGCCGACGGCAAATCGCGGGCTTTCATCAATGACCAGCCGGTCAGCGCCGCCGCGCTGAAACGCCTGGGCGAGGTGCTGGTGGAGGTGCAGGGCCAGCATGATCAGCGCGGCCTGCTGGACCCCGCCACGCACCGCGCGGTGCTGGATGCTTACGGCGGACATGCCGCGGCGCTTGCCGCCACCGCACACGCCTACGCGGCGTGGAAGGAAGCCGCCGCCGCGCTGGCGGCAGCCGAGGCCGAGGAGGCGCAGATGCGCCGGGAGGAGGAATATCTGCGCCATATCGCCGCCGAGCTTTCCGCGCTGGCGCCGCAGACGGGCGAGGAGGCGCGGTTGAGCGAACGGCGCCTGCGCATGATGCAGAGCGAAAAACTCTTTGAAACATTGAACAACGCGCTCAGCGAGCTCGGCGGCGATGCGGCGCCCAGCCAGCGATTGCGCGGCGCGCAGCGCCACCTGGCGCGCTCGGCGCTGAATGCCGACGGCCGCTTTAACGGCGTCATCGAATGGCTGGATAAAGCCGCCGAAGCGGCGGATGAAGCGCAGGCGGCGCTGGAGGCGCTGGGACAGGCCGCCGAATATAACCCGGCGACGTTGGAGACGGTGGAAGAGCGGTTGTTCGCGCTAAAGGCGGCGGCGCGTAAATATAAGCTGGAGGCGGATGAGCTGCCTGCTTTGCGCGGGCAGACGGAAGCCCGCCTGAAACGGCTGGATGCCGGGGAGGTGCGGCGCAAGGCCGCCCTGGCCGCCGAACATGCAGCCAGGGAAGCGTATTGCCGGGCGGCAGAAGCGCTGGGCGCGCTGCGGCGGAAAACCGCGGTGCGGCTGGAAAAAGCCATCGCCGCCGAGCTGACGCCGCTCAAAATGGGCAACACGCATTTCCGGGTGGGATTCACCCCCCTGCCCGCCGCGCAGTGGGGCAGCGCAGGAATGGAGACGGTCACTTTTGAAGCCGCCACCAACATCGCCAAGGGAGGCGACATTCCTTTCGCCGCGTTGCATAAAATCGCTTCCGGCGGCGAACTGTCGCGGTTTCTGCTGGCGCTGCGCGTGTGCATGCGCGAGGCCAGCGCCACGCCGACGCTGATTTTCGATGAGATCGACAGCGGCACCGGCGGCGCCGTGGCGGATGCCATCGGCCAGCGCCTGAGCCGCTTAAGCGAAACGGCGCAGGTGCTGGTGGTGACGCATCTGCCGCAGGTGGCGGCGCGCGGCGTGCAGCACCTGGTGGTGAGCAAGGAGGAAAGCGGCGGCCAAATCAGCACCAAGGTGCAGGCGCTGACGCCGAAGCAGCGCAAGGAAGAGCTGGCGCGGATGCTTTCCGGCCGCACCATTACCGCCGAAGCGCGCAAAGCCGCTGAAAAACTCCTGGAAACAGCGGCATGAACCGCCGCGACGCGCAGGAGGAGATCGCGCGGCTGACGCGTGAAATCCGCCATCATGACGTGCTGTATTACCAGCACGCCGCGCCCGTTATTACGGACGCGCAATATGATGAAAAGCGGCGGCGGCTGGAAGCGCTGGAACAGCAATTCCCCGACCTTAAACAGCTGGACAGCCCCACCCAGACCGTTGGCGCGCCGGCATCGGAAACCTTCGCCAAAGTCACCCACAGCGTGCCCATGCTGTCGCTGAATAATGCCTTCAGCGATGAGGACATGGCGGAGTTCGAAGCGCGCATTCGGCGCTTTCTGAACCTTTCCGCCTCCGAAACGATCGCATACGTGTGCGAGCCGAAGATCGACGGCCTTTCGTTCTCCGCGCGCTATG
>JAFATP010000250.1 GCA_019243895.1 Alphaproteobacteria bacterium | reverse complement strand
CCCGACAACAGCCCCTGATATTGTTTCATGCGTGAACAATGCGCGCATATTGACCAAAGCTATGGAAAAATCAAGCCCTTTGGCGGGCGGGATAAAGATTTCATGCGGTTATTCCTGCTTCCGTCAATAAAGCAGTTGAAAATCACCCCTTATCCTTTTATGCCACACACTCAGCTGTTTTGTCTAAAGCAGCGGTGGCATTCCGCTTGGGGGATCGTCTAGCGGTAGGACTACGGACTCTGACTCCGTCAACCTAGGTTCGAATCCTAGTCCCCCAGCCAGTTTATATTTTTTATCAGTACGTTGGTTATAATTCCACTAATGAATATCTCCAAAAGGCCGCGATAGGGAATCGTATGAATGCAAGCGCGCTGGCTTCCCGAATCACCGAAGCGGCGGGTGAGGTGACGAGAACGTTCCTCACAGCGCCGCAATTGGCCGCCGCCGATGCCGCAGTGGATGCGGAATTAGGAAAAGCGCCTTCGGAGGCGGACCGGCTCTCCGCCAGCATGGTGAAGGCCTTTTTGCGCCTGCCTTTCGAAGAAGGCCCGCTGACGGAAGTGTTAAGCCGCTTCGTTGAAGCAAAATATGAGGTGAGCAATGAAAAAACCGCTCAAAACGGGCGCTGGGCCACGGCCGATAGTGAAATCCGCGCGGGCGGGCTGCCATCGGATATTTGGTCGGTGAGCCGCGCCATTACGGATGCATTATCTGCCGAAGCATCTCCTTATAAAAACATCGCCGAGCCAGTGGGCAAACAAATGGCGATGCTGATCTTTGCCTGTGAGAAAGTCACTTGTGATCAAGCCAGGCCCTTCGATGTGCTTGAAAGTGAATTTAAGAAGCATGACATTGCTCCATTTCAGAACATTCATCTGTTTGAATTTGCAGGGAATGGGAGATCGATTGTCGCCAACCGAAAACGCGGAGTAGCAAAATTGCTGGGCGATTACCAGCTGCATCCGGGAGCGGGCGAGGGAAGGGCGCGCAAGATATTCGACAGGTTTGTGTCCGATGCCCGCGCGCCGGGCATCCCAGCGCGCGAATCCGGCATTAACTATATTATCGCCAGAAATGTATTTAATCGCGGGGCGGTGGAAAAAGAGATCGACCCTGATGAGAATGTTCACAATCTTCTCCGCGCCTTTTCGCGCGCGCTCCCGGAGGGCGGAAAATTGTATATCTCCACCAGCATTAACGACCCCATCGTTATCCGCGACCTGCCGGAATTGCTGGATTCCACCGGCTTTAGCGCCGTTGGCGATGTCAGCTATTGTAATAATGGAAAGGCGCCCTCCTATGCGTTGAAGCGCGACTTTAAAATTAAGGGGGCGGAGCCGATAACGCCCGGTGCTTCGGAAATTCCCTCAACCGCAGTGGAGACGGAAAGAAAAAGTGGCGCCGCCGCCATAACTCCTCCGGGAGGAAACAACATATTCCGTTAATGGGCGGGTATGGTATTATTCCTGGACGTTGTGGAGAAAATAGTTTATAGGAATTTACCATAGTATTAATAAATAATAATGGTAGGGAGCACAATGACGGTTTTGGAACATGAAAAAATATTCGATCTGCCTCTAAAGCGGCATTCCGTTTCGCCTCGAACGGATAGCGGTCTGGGACTGCTGGAGCCATTGCTCAGCGACGATTCCATCACCGATATCATGATTAACCGTTTCGATCGCATATTCATCGAGCGAAACGGTCAATTGCTGAAATCGAGTATTCACCTGGACTCTCCTGAATCCCTGTTGTTCCTGGCGGAAAGCCTGATCCGGGCTGCCGGGAAGGAGCATATGGTGGAAAACACGCCCATCATTGACGGTATGCTGCCGGACGGCAGCCGCGTGACGATTATTTTGTTTCCCGTCGTCCCGGCCGGGCCGAGTATTTCCATCCGCAAATTTCCTGCGAACCCTTTAACGCTGGACATGATGGTGTCGCATTCCAACCTGACGCCGCCGATGGCGCGTTTCCTGAAAGCGGCCACCAGGCTGCGCCTCAATATCCTGATCGCGGGGAATACGTCTTCCGGCAAAACCACGTTGCTGAACGCCATTTGCGGCCATATGGACGCGCATGAGAGAATCGTGACGATCGAGGATACCCAGGAATTGCGCATTCAACAGGAAAACGTGGTGCGCATGGTGACGTGTGCCGCCAATTCCCATCCTGGCGGCCGGGACATCACCCCGGCCGATCTTATCAAAAGCGC